>CAZQIC010000101.1:0-18084 GCA_964593555.1 uncultured Bacteroidia bacterium
CACTACTACTATAAGATAATTATATATATATCAATATATTATAATAATTCCATAAAGATTTTTGTAGTAAGTGTAGTAGTTGTAGTAACGTAGTAATATCAAAACAGAAAAATAGGATTTTGATTTTATTTCGGTAAAACATTTTACAAATCACTACAAAATAATACAAATACATTCAAAGCAATATACCTCGCTACACGTAGAACACAGCCCCGAACAGCACTCCCCATATTTGTTCCGAAATTATTTACAATCACTAAAAAATCGGAACATGAAAATCATAAATGCAAGTCTTCTACCAATCGGCTCAAAAGAACGAGCAACATTTCCAGTCGCAGAAATTTTACTGGAAGGAAACATTGACCCGGTAAATAAAACTATTATCAAAAACGGAATACCATACGCTTTGGAATCTCTGCAATGGGAAATTCTCGATGTTCCCACAGAAGTAACAGAAACGGTACAACCTGAAACTGCTACAACAGTAACCGAAGAAAAAAAGGAAGTTGAACAACCAACAACTACCGAAAAAGCACCTGAATAAATTTTAAAGGAACACGCTAAAGCGTAACACAAACACATGAGCGGAAATAGCAATAATCTTTTAGCATTTATCGGGGGCTTTATCGGAGCGATGACCCACTATGTCAACAGCATTAATATTTTACTCAATCTCAAAATTGATGAACTGCTTGATTTTACAATACACTCACTCATTGGCGGTGCAATCATGGTAGCTGTGAAAGTTCTCGGAGACTGGATACTGCACAAAATAAAAAATCCAAAACCACAAGACAATAAAGAAAACAAGCCGAATGAATAACACCGGAAAAATATTACTTATTGGTGGAGCTGCAACCGCTTTGGTTGTCGGAGTTGTGCATGTTATTAAAACCTCTGATACTGCCGACAAAATAGATATACACCTTGAAAATTTCGGCATTAAAAAGCAGGGAGTAAGTGGAATAGGTTCTTTCAAACTGCCCGGAAAAGTAGTATTCAAAGCCGATATAAAAGCAAGCAATCCAACGGATAGTGATTTAGTTATTTCCAAACCATATCTGAAAGTTTTTTATAAAGACACGCAAATAGCCAATTCCAACGCATCCGGGGAAACAATTAATCTCAAAGCAAAAGACATTACCTATATCAACGATGTGGATGTAGAGTTTCACGCATTGGATGTATTGCCTATCATGCCTGACTTTCTAAAATATATTGCTAACCGTTTCACAGGAAAACCGTCAACAAGAAAAGTTCGGGTTGATATTCTGACCACTGCAAATGGCATTAACACTATACAAACAAAGGAGGTATCAATATGAGAAACCTACTTGACATAGAAAAATCAGCGCAAAGAAATATCCGTAGCGGTCTGCAATACGATAATCTTTTTCCTCCTGCAAACCTATTGGATAAAGTAAAGCACAGAGACGGCAATGTAAAAGATACTGTTAAACTAATGCAGCAAGTCGTGTATCAATACATTGACGATACAAAACTGATTGCACCAAAACTCAAAGGAGAAACCTTAGAAGAAACCTGTTACAACGTTTGGAGATTTGTTTATTCACATTGCCAATACAGGTTAGATGAAAAAGGAGTTGAACAATTGAGGAGACCTGCAAGGGCTTGGCATGACAGGATTAACGGAGTTGATTGTGATTGCTATTCAATTTTTGTGAGTTCCATTCTTACCAACCTTGACATACCACATTCATTCAGGATAACTAAGTATGATGAAGACTGGCAACACGTGTACGTGATTGTTCCAAAACCCAACGGAGAGCATTACACACTTGATTGCGTTGCACATCATTTCGATTACGAAAAACCATTCACAGACAAAATAGATTATCACATGACACAATTAAACGGTATTCCAATAGCCATACTATCAGGCGTAGGCAAATCGCCTGACGATGAGCTTTACAGTATTTTATCAGGAGTTGATTTCGCAGAGATTGACTACCTCGAAGGATTAGGCAGAACGCCTTCCGGTGAACAAGAGCTAAAAGCTATCTACGATCACTTGGTAAGAACACGGGATTATATTACAAAAAATCCCCAATCAGTTATAACCTCTGGCGGAGCAAAGGCACATCTCGATATGCTTAACTACGCTATTGATAACTGGCACACATCAGACCGGGACAAAGCTTTAGACCTTTTAGAACAGGAAGAAGACCGATGGAATGAACACAACGGAGTTCAAGGATTTGATGGAGACGATGAAGAAATAAATGGTCTCGGTGCAAGTAAAGGCAAAAAGAAATTTTGGAGCAAGGTAAAAGATGCTGCAAAAAAAGTTGGTCAAGGCTTAAAGAAAGTAGGAAAATTTCTTGTACGCTTTAACCCCTTGACACTCGCAGTTCGTGGGGGCTTCTTACTTGCAATGAAAATCAATTTGCTGCACATGGCGAAAAAACTTTATCCCGCCTACTTATCGGAAGAGGAAGCAAAAGCAAAAGGCGTTAGCCATGACAAATGGCAAAAAGCTAAAGATGTTATTGCAAAAATCGAACACATTTTTGTTGATGTGTTGCAAGGAAAAGCCGACAAGCTAAAGCACGCTATTATGAGTGGCAGGGCAGCAAAGCAATTTCACGGCTTCGGAGAGCTGGGCGAACCGGCAACAATCGCTACTGTGATTACCGCAGTTACTCCCCTTGTAGCGGCTTACGCAGCAATTAAAAAAGCCGGATTAAATAATAAAGATGAGGACGAAGGTGTAGAAGGCTTCGGAGACATGGACGAACTGGAAGGACTTGGCAAAAAGAAATCAGCAAAAGCAGATGGGGGCGAAGACGGAGCTTCGGATGGAGCGAAACAAGGATTCATTCAGTTAATTAAAAATTGGTGGAAAAAAGCACATGGCTCTGAAAAAGCTGTTGCACCTGAAACCGTTTCCGATGCTGAAAAAGAACCAAATGAAAAAGGTGCATCCGATGAAGGAGCAAGTAGTACCGCATTAAAAAAAGCAGAAGGCGAAGACGATAAATCCGGGGACGGTGGTGGTGGTTTTATGAAAATCATTAAAGCAAATCCTATCCCTGTGGCAATTGGCGGAGTAGCATTAGTAACAGGAATAGTTTTACTGGCTCGACATGCAATGAAAGACCCTGCAAAGAAACAACATGCACCTGCATTAAGTGGATATAAAAAGAAACGCAGAAAACCAAAACCCGGACACAGAAATCCTAAAACAATAATTCTAAAATAAATCACCATGTACACAGAAGAACACGATTACAGCCATCATAAAAGGCGCAAAAAAAAGAAGTCCAAAAAAGGTCTTCATGGCACGGGAGAAGCCAAAGGCAAACCCGGTGCAAAAAAGAATACCGGAATAGAACTAAGCAAACCGTTACTTGTTGTAGGCGGATTGCTTGCCGGAAATTTAATTGGGAAAGGCATTGATAAATTCATTGCCGTTCCTGCCGATGCCACAGGCTTTCAAATCAAAGCACTTGTAAAACCTCTTGTTCAGGCAGGATTAGGCGTAGGTGTTATCCTGCTTGCAAGAGAGGGGACACAGGATAAAGATTCCACTAAAACAATTAAAGCACTTGCCCGCAGCTTAGGTTACGGTGTAGCCGGTGCAGGCGTTATCAGCGGAGTTAAACTCGTTAAGAGCGATTTGTTTGACGGCTTAGGTAATGACGATTCGCAAGTATTGGGAGCAAAACCAATTGAAGCGAAATACTACCGCGAAGCTAAAAACGAAATAATGCAGATGCTTCAGGACAATTCATTTCGTCCGGCATTACCGGAAGCAGATACTTCAAGAGTAAATGCAGCGGATAACAGAGAAGCTGAAATGTCAGGGTTGCATCTCGGAGAATCCGATAACGAAGACGTATCGGGGCTTGGGATAGAAGACGCTGAAATCATGTAAAATCAATAAACACAAATCATAATCAACAACAATCACTAACAATTAAAAATCAATCACAATGGACTTAAACACAATTGACCACGAGGATTTTGACCTCGGATTATTAACAGTAGAACATGCTAACGAACTGATGGGCATGATCGCTGCAATGCCTCCCAATAAAAGAGGAATGGCAATGAAAAAAATGTGGAATAAAAAATCTCCAATCACAATGGAGAATGGCTCACGTGGCAAAATGCTTCGTTTGCTTCCTTACTTCCCGCCTGAAATCCGCAGAGGATTAATGGAAAAAAGGTTGCAACTGGTGGATAGCGAATATTATTTCGTGAAATCTGTTGCCGGAGTTAAGAATATCAAAATGATACAGGACACCGACAACAAATCTGCGGGCTTGGGTAACGTGAGTAAACAGAAACTTGAAAAGGATAACCATTTCTGTTTGTCAGGCGTGGTACTTCTTACTGGCGTAGCTGCTAATAAAGAAGACGTAACATTTGATGTTATTCCTCACGAAATCCGTAACGGAGAGTTCGAGTTTAAAATTAACGGAGGTAAAGCAATTACGCCTGCTTCGAGAGTATCATGCGAAATTTTTGATACCGGAAACCGTAACGACACCCGCAGGGGCTTATGGATGCTTGACAATCCTAAACCTGTGGAAGCAGAGCAAGCAATGGAGTTCAATATTGACTTTGCAACCGCACCCGCAGCAAACACATGGGCGAAGGCAATTCTAATAGGTTCTTCCGTAGTGCCTTACTAAGCACGGAAAGCCTTAAAGCGGGGGAGTTTGCATGTTTTCTCCCCCCGCCTTTTTGATTAATCATTAACTCATTACTACAATGCGAAGACCAATTAAATATCAAATCATAAAACTGAAAATAACAGGCGTGGGAAGTTTTCCTATCAATGCAGAAACAGATAAAGCCTATAAGCTGGTAACAGGAGTGCATTATTCCAGTTCAGATCAGGTAGCGTTGAAAGACACGGAATTTGGAAAACTGGAAATTGATTCCAACGAGATATTCGGACAAGGACACGAGGTAAAGATGATTACTACGGGCGAAGATGTTCCGCCTGATAATCGTTACTACACGCTCAATGAGCGTGCGGAAGGAACAACAATAGCAGGAAGTATTATTGATGCTGGCAATGCTGCTGTTTATCCATACAATGCAAGAATTTATTTACGCCTCGAAAATCCGTTAACATAATGGAACGTACCAAATGGCATGTTATTCCGATAGAGAATATAACTGCTGATGAAGCAAGAAAAATTTCTTTTAAAATTCCGGCTAATATAAAGCATTGCAGAGGCTTTCAATTTTCGGGGAATGTAGCAGGAAAAGAAGCGAACAATTTCGAGTTAGGGAATATCAGCCTATTTACTAATAATCGAAAAGCACACCCCTTGCATTATACCATTCATTCTGAGCCAATAGCTGAAAAGCAGGGAAAGTACGAGACGCTCAAATTAAGTGAGGACTTAGAAGGAAATTCTTTAATACAAGGGTATTATTTGGATTTGGGAACTGCCGAAAGTTATCCCTATAAAGTCAGAATCTATTTAGAGTGCATTATTTATGGATAATTTTCTATTGGCACATATCGCGCAACGCATGAATGAAATGGGATACAAGGGTTTCCATTTCGAGCCGGCATACATATTTGTTGATGCTCCCTTTTTTGAGATAAAGGCTTACAATGAGTTTTATTATCTCACGAGCAAATTTGTTGATGCTCAACTGGTAATAATATCCGACACGAATATTTTTAACGAAGCTGCCAACTTCCCTTTTTACAACTTTTATGGCATACAGGAATTTTCAGGGCTGATAGAAATTTCGCAATTCATTACACCAATGAACCTTGAATTTGTAAGAGTAATACCAACATGCAATTAAAATACCACAACAATGAAATTCAAACCGAATGAAATATTTAAGAAATATCCCGACATCGAGGACATCGCTGTTCGCTTGGAAGAATCCGAAAAAGAAACTAAAGAGCGAAACAAAAGCAGAGGCACGACAAACAACGAGCCTACGCAGGACAATGAAGGAGGCAATAAAAGAATTTTTGTGTATCTCCCTGAACATGCCGTTATATCTCACTTCTACAAAGACGGACGTTGGGAGCAAACGCCTTACACGCTCAAACCGGGACGTGAAGCTTTTTTGAAAGACCTTGCAAAAATTTTGGAAACAAGAAGCCCGGATGCGATAAAGGTTGAAATATATAAAGGCAAAACACGCAAGACCGACCCTGCATATTCAAAAGATATTTACTTGTCAGAGAATCAACCGGAGGCAAGTCCGAACGGTCAGGAAAATTCAGAGTTAGGATCGCTTGTAAAAAAGTTTGATGAAACATTGAGCGAAACAAAAAAGAACCCTGACACTTCTAATTTTCAAATTGAACTTTTGCGAAAAGAATTTGAATCTCAATTAAAGGAACAACAACACAGTTCTGAAATAAAAGAAATCAAACACCATCATCAAAGCGAGATTAATTCTTTGCAATCCATTATTACGCAAAAGGATGAATACATAGAAGAATTGGAAGACGAACTGGATGACTACGAAGGCGAATTAAGCGGCTTTCAGGAAGAATCCGAAAAAGTAAAATCATCTCCTTTTGGCGAAGTTATTCTTGGTCGTGTGTTAGTACAAGCCGGAGAAAATCTATTAAAGCAAAATCCAAAAATCTTAAAAATTGGTTTGGGATTAAGTGATGAAGAAGTAAAAAAGATTTTTGAAAAAGATGCAGAACAACTGGAAGCGGCAAAAACAAATGACAATTCCAGTTTCAGTGAAGCGCAAATAGCAAATGACTTAGCAGGGCTTGACGAAAAACACGCTCAGGGGATTAAAGACCTTATTCAGTTTTTCAAACAAATCAACGTAGCTGAATTTAAAAAAATCTTTACAATTGACTGCATGTTACAAGAGCCGAAAACAGGAATGCTTCATTCTGATTTAGCAGATAAGGTGCTGCAATTTATTAACCAACACAAACCTAACGAATAACGCTATGGAGTTCACATTTAACGTCAAAATAGATGCTCCAACTATCGAGAAAGCAAAGGAAGCATTACAGGCTATGATTGATTTGAAAAAAACAATGAGCCATGAGGATCTGATATTGTTCGCAAAAAAAATAAAAGAAAAACCAAGCCTAATTCAAACCGCTAAAAAATGGCTGTAAACGAAACACAACCTAACCCAAACATTTTTGTAATACCAGAGCAGCATAAAAATTCACTTATTGATTATGCTGTGAAAGGTGGCTTAGTGCTTTTGCTTTTGTGGGGCGGTAAAAAGTTTTACAACCAATGGCGAGTTAATCAGCAAGAGAAAAAAGCTGCCGATGACCCGGCAACGCAGCAAGCGATAAAGCTACGTACTGCAATGGAAGGGGTGGGAACGGACGAGAAAACTATTTTTGAAACTGCGAAAGAAATTACCGATTGGGAAGCCGTTACAACGGCTTACAGAAATCTTTATCAAGCAAATTTAACGGAAGACTTAAAAGATGATTTGAGTGCAGAAGAATACCAAAAGTTCTTCAACATTATTAATCTTAGTCAAAGGAAGTCTGACCAAAAAATAAAAACGTCTTTGCAGTTTGGTAAAGGACGTATCGCCATTTCCAAAGCTCAGGTAAATATCCGTAAAACACCTAGAGCATCCGGCTCACAGACAAAAGACAAACTGTTAGTTTTTGGTCGAAGCAATATTATCACAAGTGCTGATAGTGGAATTGCAGTTGGCATTACAACCGGGCGAACCATGTTTGATGAGAAGGCAGAACCAAGCGGAGTATTGTTCATCGAAATAAACGTGCTTAAAAGTAACGCTTCGGTAAAAGACTCTTTTACTGCATGGGTAGCAGCTTCACAAATAGAAACTCTCACGAGCGAGCAATACAAACTAAAACGGAATCCTGCATTAAGCATTACAAAAGAACAATACGATGATGCCAGCGCATCATTAAACGGAACTGATTTGGGAGCAAACTACCGCAGGGAGATTATTACCATTTCTCCGACTTATATACTGAATGATAAATTTCAGGCTATCGGTGAAGCTGCAAAGAATATCATACTTGGTTTTCCGATTATGGAACTGAAAACACCTAATGAAGATTATGTAAAGTTCCTGACCATTGATGATACACAACGTTGGGTTAAAAAAAAACACATTAAAACCATTGAGAAATGACTAAGCAAGTAGATTTTATTACAAAGTATTATAAGGATGCACTTGCCAGTGAAAAGGAAACTGGTGTTCCTGCTTTGTTCACATTAGCGCAAGCCGGTTTGGAAAGCGGTTACGGACAAAACGCTCCGGGAAATAATTTCTTTGGTATTAAAGCAAACAAAAGCTGGAAAGGAAAAAAACAATTGCTGACCACACATGAAGTTTTGAATACTCCCAATTATAAAGGCTTTCCTGAAATTATTAGCATTACGCCATTGGATAGTGGAAAATACAATTACAGGGTAAAAGATTATTTCCGTGCCTACGATACAATACAGGAAGGTTTTACCGATCATGGAAATTTTCTGAAACAAAATCACAGATACAGCAATGCTTTTAAGTACACCGATGCAAAAGATTTTGCTTCTGCTGTTGCCAAAGCCGGGTATGCTACGGCACAAAACTATGAGCAGGTACTTCATCAGGTCATTGATTCAATTCGTTCTAATGCTTCAGCAATTATTGAGGCTTTAAAAAAAAAATCGTAACGGGAGTAAAACAAAACAAGGGAAGTGTAATTGGAGGATTATTGATTATAACATTAAGCGGAATAGCATTCGTCAAAAGAAAACAAATAATAAAATTCATAAAAACTAAATTTTAAATCCTATGCAAACTGTTAAATTAAATCGAAAAGGTGGACTTATACCGGAGGTGGTAAACACAGAAAAATTTTACAACGCCTTAAAATATTCCAATGTCGTTGACGACTTAATTATTGTAAACGATATTCAATACCAACTTAGTACTGTTGCCGTTGAAACTGCGGGCGGTAGTGATACACCTCAAACGGTTATTATACCTCAATCTTCGTTAGAGGCTAAAGCATGGTTTACTACTCCCAAGTTAGCTATTCCGGCTCCAGGGGTGGGAAAATATATCAGAGTAACGGATGTAACAGGGAAATACAACTTTGGTACTACACCATATACAGGTGGTTTCGGACCATATTTAAAATATGTAGGGACTGATCCCGTAGCACAAATTTGCGCTTTTAATAATAGCTTCTTCCTCCAAGCAGCTAATTCACGTATTAGCACTGGAATAGCAAATATTACAAACCCTTTACTTATTGTGGAGAACGCAGGGGTAGAGTTGTATTCGCAAGTTGCAAATCCGGCTAATGGAGACGGTACTTTCATTTTCATTATTAAATATTTAATACAGAACGTGTTTTAATCAACCGTTGATTTATTCAACTAAAAAATCCTACAATGCTAACAATACAAATGACACCCAAAGGTGGAATACTGCCCGAAATCATAAATGAAAAATCTTTTTTTGCGGCACTTTCCACACAGATAGTAATTAACCCCGATAGGGTTATTACTGTAAATGATAAACAATATGACTACGGTACGTTAAGCATTAGCGGAACTACCGGATTAAAAACAAATGCAATTTATGTAGATGCAGTTTTCGGAAACGATGCAACAGCGCAAAAAAATAGTCTTGAAAATAAATTTAAAACTATTACTGCTGCTGAAACTATTGCCATTGCCGGAGATACGCTTGTTGTGTTTCCCGGAAATTATGTAGAAACATTTTTAGGAAAAAATGGATTAACCTATTCATTTCCTTTCGGGGCTAACGTACAATGCGCTTGGACTGGTGGAAATTTGAATTATAGCGTAACAGGGTTTGCCGATTTTTCTTCTTCATTCCATAGTCCTGTCAATGCTTATCTAAATAGCAGTATCAATATTCAATGTAAGTCCATTACTGGAATGCGATTGGGATTCCCTGCCGTATTTGCAAGTAGTGGATGCAAAGTAAATGTTCAAGTGTTTGGAGATATTAACCACACTCTATCTGATACTGTACAATCTACGGACTTCAATACAGAGCTGCACGTAACGGCAAATCGTATTCTTTCTACTGGACGTGCTTGTTCAGTTGTTGCTGGCGGTACAACAGGACACAAGCAATTTATTTATGCCAAAGAAATTCTACTTAGTGGAAACGGTACGTTGCAATGGAGTAACGGAGGCTATCAGGAAATTCATTACGGTAAATGCACAAGACCTGCAAATGATTTGATAACGGCAGCAATTATTTTGCAACAAGGATTTTTCCCTTCCACTCCTATCGTAAACATTCACGGAGACCTTGACGATGGTTGCTTAACGGCAATTAATCTGAATAATAATAACGGACAATTGGAATACCGGGGCAATATCACAGGCAACGGAAATATTTCTGTTACCGGGTCAACTTGTTCATTTATAATGAACGGAGATTCTACTGTTAATACTACTGCTGCGGTTATTGTTCAAAGCAATGGTAAAGTAGAAACGAAAGGCAGAGTTAAAAATATTAACAATACTGCTACTGCACACGGTATTACGAAAAACGGTGGTACGCTCATTCTGAACCGTTCGGTTATTATAACTACACATGCAGCATCTCAAAGTATCAATGCAACTACTGACCAAGTGGCAATTGCTTATTCATCTTTTGCCAACAAAGCAAAATATGTGAACGTAGCTATTGTTGCCGGAACGTTTACAGTTGATGCGAATGTTCAATAATTAAATTTTTTTGAAATGAAAATAATAGAATTTTTCTCCGCAACATTTAAAGACAAACTACAAAACCCAAACGGGAGGGAAATAACCGTGTTTGTCTTTGTCCTTATGGTCGTTATCAGTTGGATTGGTGAACAGTTTTTTAATAAGCATATTCCTCAATGGATGTTCATTGCCTTTATAAGCCTTATAGCTGCGGGGATTGGCTTGTACACCTTTGAAAAACCTAAAGCAAATGAATAACATTAAACTATACGGTCTCACTGGTATCTGTCTTTTACTGGCTTTCCTGCTTATGATAAAGAGCTGCAAGTTGAACAAGGCGAAACAAGAAGCGGAAGTAAATCGTGTGCCTGATACAATCTATGTTTCCAAGCCCTACAAAGTAGTAGAAATCAAAAAGGAGTACATAGAAAAACCTGTAAAGGTTTTTGTGTACCTAAAAGATACCGCATTACGCAAAGCTGCCGAACACTCTGATATTATTACTGGCATTGATTTTAAAAGCGGCAACCTCTTTCACAAAATGGATTTTATCAAAGTGGATAAAATCAGTCCGTTGGGATTAATTACAAGCAACGAATATAAAATGCCCGAAGTGCGTGAAATAAAAATTGACCTAAAAGGAAACGTAGAGGTAAAAAAGAAACGTCATATCCCTTTAAAGATTATCGGAACTGCTTTTATTATTGGAACATCAGCTTATTTTATTCATCAGGAAATTCATAAATAAAATTTAAGCATGAAAAAACATTATACACAAAAACCGGAAATGGTTTTTATTTCGGGAGTAATTAATGAACTGGACATTCCTGAAATAGAATTAAAATTTTCTACTTCAAATCGTAAGGACTTCGGAAAAATAACATTATCCGCAGATGCAGCGAATGTTATTCGTGAATTATATCCGATTGATACTATTGAATTGCAAGAACAGTTTTTTGTGCTTTACCTGAACCGTGCAAATAAAGTCATTGGCTTTTACAGACACACAATAGGCGGTACTTCCGGGGTGGTTGTGGATATTAAAATTATTTTGGCAACTGCCATGAAAAGCCTTAGTAGCTCTATCATACTGGCACATAACCATCCAAGCGGAAATACAAAACCAAGCGATGCAGATATTAAGCTGACCCGAAGCCTTAAAGAAGCAGCCCGCTTTGCGGATATATCAGTGCTTGACCATTTAATTATTACAAGGGATAGTTATTATTCCTTCGCAGATGAAGGGCTTTTAGGAATCGAAAACAAAACAAATCATTCACATAAAAAATCACACACTATGAAAAGTTTAGGCAAAATTGTAGATACCGGAACAGTACCGGAATATTCATCAACTGATAAATACTGGGGCTTTCAGAAAGAACCTCAAATTATTTTTTCTCCTGAAGACAAACGTTTTCGTAAGGGAGTGGAACTTCCAAAAGGTTATCTTTCTCATTTAAACGATATTGATTCTATTCCTGAATTTTTAAGACAACATTATGCTTTTCGGGGTTTTGAGTTTGGAAACTGGACTACACAGGAAGACCGACAAAACTACATGATGGGACTTGCTATATCGCTCTACGACTTACAGCACATATTAAGTTTTGACCGCCAACAAATCGGTTTTAATGGTTTACTATCACTCGCTTTTGGATCTCGTGGTATTCCACATACAAGCGGACATTTTGAACCTCAATCCTTTGTTGTTAATCTTACAAGGCACTCTGCCGATTCATTCAAATACCGTGCAGACCTCCATAGAAGAAGCGTAGAATACAGACATGCGTTATTAAGCCGGGGACTTCAATCGCTCGCACACGAATACGGTCATGCGTTGGATTACTACAGCGGTACATACGTAGAACCTAACCATACAAAATGCCTCACCGGGGGAATGATTACGTGGAATGTGAACGTGGAAACACACAATCATTTAGCAGGACTTATGAAAAGGTTAATGGATAAAATCTGCTATGATGGTAACGGACAGGCTACGGAATATATTAAACGAGTAAAAAAATATTCGAGCCGTAAATATCTTCTTCAAAAGAATGAAATTTTTGCACGTGCTTTTGAAAAGTATATCAATTATAAAATGAAAAAGAAAAGTTGGTATAACGTGTTCTTTACTAAATTCAAATATGAGGAAGGTTCGGACAAAACCGTTTTATACGGTTACTACTTAACCGACCATGAGCTGCAAGCAATTGAAAGAGATTTTGACCACTTAATTGATGCAATACGTAAGTCATTCAGAGGCGTAAAACAGTTGATAAGAAAAAGTTCTGTTTCCGGCTACGGAGTTAAAAAAAAAGTCCA
This sequence comes from uncultured Bacteroidia bacterium, assembly GCA_964593555.1. Taxonomy (GTDB): domain Bacteria; phylum Bacteroidota; class Bacteroidia; order JAFLBG01; family JAFLBG01; genus CAZQIC01. The sequence goes on from CAZQIC010000101.1 coordinate 12,996, forward strand.
TTCTAAAAAGAAGGGCTTAGGTTATCTGCCGGCTGAAACAATTGCAGACGGGGTAATGAGCATTGATGATGCAAAGCAAGCATCTTTTGATTTGATAGGCTTACAAGACAAATGGTTCAAATTAATTGGGCAGGCTTGTAAGCCTACACATTTTTTCGTGTATGGTATTGGCGGTAGCGGTAAATCTTCATTCATACTTTTATTTTCTCAATATCTTGCTTCGTTGAGTTACAAAATTCTTTATGTAGCCGGAGAGCAATTCGGCACACCTACTTTTACCGAACTACTGAAACGACTTAACATCACAGCCGGAAATAATTTTAAAATAGTTGATAGCTTGAAACGTCTTAATCCCAAAGATTTTGATTTTGTTGTATTGGATAGCAAGGATCATGTTGGGGTAGATTTAGATACATTCCTGGAGCTTAAAAAACAATATCCAAAACAGTCCTTCATTATCTTATCACAAGCGACTAAAGCGGGCAATTTTACTGGCAGCGAGAAATGGCGTAATGAAGTAGATGTAATGTTACTTGCTGAAAACGGAGTAATTAAATCCGGGCAGGACAAAAACAGGTGGGGCGGTGCAGGAGAAATGAATGTTTTTGATAAAGATGACGTTGGTGAACTGCAAGGTTTAGAAAGTAGTAAAAAGAAACAGGGCAACGCTTTACCAACAAAAAATTCCAAGAAAAAAAACCTTAGGCAGCCTGAATGGACGGAACCAAAATGCCTGAACCGCTCTGACTGGCAGAAGCTAAAAACGATTAAAGGACTTTATGATGAAGGGAAATATGCCGAAGCAATGGAATACGCAATGTATAATGCTGATACCGCTATACGTGAGGAAATCCCTCCAAATGTTTGGCAAGACATTGGTGGAACATTAACCCCAACAGGCAAGGAAAAATTGAAGAAATTATTATCTAATCCTGATAATTGGCATAATTAAATTATTTCCTACTTGGCTATCTATAAAAGCCTTTCAACGAAATATAAAATTAAGGTGTAAAAAGTCGCATATCTTTATCAAGATGTTAAAATACTTTGGCATCATTTTTTCAAAGTTATTCTATTTTACTTAATTCTTCTATGACAGATGAAAAACGAAAATGAGCAAACCTTGCCAAAGGTTCTTAAAAACCAATACGTACCCACAGCCGAATTTTATAGTCAGCTAATAGATAGCTTGCAAGATTATTCAATTTTTACATTGGATAAAGATTTACTAATTAATAGTTGGAGTTCAGGGTCAGAAACAATATTTGGTTATAAAACGGATGAAGTTATTGGGAAAACTTTTGATCTGATTTTTACCGAGGAAGATAAAAAAAACGATATTCCTAAAACAGAAATTGATACTGCAATAAAAGAAGGAAGAGCAATTGATAACCGATGGCATATATGTAAAGATGGGAGTAAGTTTTACGCCTATGGGCTGGTATTTCCGCTAACCGGACTTAAAGGGGAGTTATTAGGCTATGTTAAAATTCTACGTGACTTAACAGAGAGAAGGCAATCGGAAGAAGCGATAAAGAAATACGTAAAGGAACTGGAAGAGCTTAATACTCATAAAGAAAGTATTCTTGCAATACTCTCTCACGATTTAAGAAGTCCGTTAGCCGGAATCATACAAGGGACTGATTACCTCAAATCAAATTTTGAGAAAATGGAACCGGCAGAAGAAAAAGAATTGCTTGAGCATTTAAACAAAGCCTCAAAAGAGGAGTTAAATATGTTAGATTATCTGGTGGAATGGGCAAGAATCAAATACGCAGCAGATGCGTTTACGCCATCAAAAATTGAGCTCTCAAAATATGTAAATAAGGTTTTTGAGACTTTAAAGGAAACCGCTTCGGTAAGTATAGTAGACTTGCACAACGAAATTGAAAAAAATGCCACTGTTTTTGCAGATGAAAAAATGCTGCTTTCTGTGCTTCAAAATATAGTTTCAAATGCCATAAAACATTCAAATAAAGGCGGAAAAATTGCGATTACAGCGAAAAGGAAAGAAGATAAAATGATTGTTGAGATAAAAGATAATGGAATAGGAATGTCTAAAGAAATACAAGAAAAACTTTTTACCCCACAAGTAAGCGCTCTTTCAAAAGCGAGGAAAGAAAATAAAGGAGCCGGTATAGGATTGCTATTAGTGAAAGGGTTTTTGGAAAAAAATGGCGGTGAAATATGGGTCGAAAGCATAGAAGGTGAAGGCTCTACCTTTTATTTTACACTGCCATTAGATAAACCTGCTGATAAAATAGAAATCGGAAACAAAATCGAATTTGATAAAAGTGCTTAAAGATTATACCTCCATATTTTTTAAGATGTAGGAATATAAATATCAAACTGTGCGCCCTTATCTAACTTACCAGTTGCTGTTATTAAACCGTTGTGGTTTTCAACTATTTGTTTGCAGATAGCAAGTCCGATTCCTGTGCCTTTGTATTCTTCATACTCGTGAAGTCTTTGGAAGACTTCAAAAATTCGGTCTTTGTATTGAGGATCAAAACCAATTCCGTTATCAATAAAGGTTATATGACAATAGTTAGCTTTAGGTAAAACCGTTTCAAATTTCAATAATTTACCGGGTGTAATTTTGCATTTTATTGTAATACGAGGAACCCTTTTAGGATGAGAAAATTTTAGCGAATTACTAATAAGATTATGCATAAGTTGACGAAACTGAAAGACAATAATCTTTGCTTCACAAAGCCCGTTGGCAGTTATTTCCCCTTTTTTTTCTTTTAGAGTCTCACGGAAATCGGCTATAACCTCTTTCATAATTTTATTGATGTCTGATTTTTCAAAACTACGTGCTCCTTTTTTAGCACGCGCGTATTTAAGCAAATCATCAATAAGCATTTGCATCCGATTAACGCTGTCTTGCATTTTTTTTAAATAATCTTTACCGGAGCGAGATAATTGTTTATGTTCTTCTTCGAGCAAACAGGTTGCGAAATTTTTGATTTTACGTAATGGTTCCTGTAAATCGTGGCTCGATATGTAATTAAACGTCTCCAACTCTTGATTCATTTTTTCTAAAAAGCCATTCTTTTCTTCAAGAGACTTATAACTTTTCTCTAAGGCAATTGTTCTATCATCAATGATATTTTCCAATCCTTTCTTTTCCGCCTTTATTTTTTTTGTAGCCTCTGTGACATCAGTAAAGGTGAGTAATATTAATTGTTCATTTAACGTCTTTTGTACAATTCGCCTTGCGTTAAGCAGCATTGTTTTTTTTCCAATATCTGGAAATGTGTGAGTGATTTCATAAGCATCGAAATAAGTATTCTTAGGAATAATAGTTTCTAAAAGTTCACGCAGACGTGGAATATCCCATTGATGATTACCTAACTCGTATAACAATAACCCTTCTGTACCTGTTTTAATAACGTGAAATTTTTTAAAGAATGCTTTGTTGGCTGATTTTATGCGAATGTGTTTGTCAAGAATGAGCATTGGCTCGTGCATAGTTTCGGCAATGGCTTCGGCAAAATTGTAGGATTCAGCTAATTGTTCATTACGTACTTGTAATTCCTGATTAGTAGTCTGAAGCTCTTCATTAGTTGCCTCAATTTCCTCCTTTGATGTTTCAAGTTCTTCATTTAAGGTCTGATATTCTTCACTTGCCGAAACAATTTCCTCATTTGCCGCTTGTAATTCCTCTAAAGACTTCTCCTGCAACTCAATGATCGTAACCATTTCCGCACTTGCTTTGTGCAACTCTTCTATTTGTCTTTTAGTTCTAATATCTTTTAGTGTGGGCTTCTTTTTTGTACTTTTATTACTTTCTGTGTATTTTTCAACCTGTTCCTGCAATGTGAAAACAATAACGAACAAAGGTTCGTCTATTTCTGAAGTTATGGGTCGGACTTCAAAAGACACTATTCTCCGCACAGCTCCTTTTTTTTCGGAGGTTAATTCAAGACCAGACTTTAGTACCGCTTTTTGTGTTTTAACTACCTTATTAATGGCATTACGAAGCTCAAAAGCAAATTCAGGGCGTGCCATTTTTAAAATGTTTAAGGTCGCATTTCCAGATGTATGAGATAAAAACAAAGAAGTTAAGCCTCTGAATTTGATAATTTCCATATCCTTATTAATAATTGCGCAAGCAGGCATATAATGCGCAAGGAGAGTTGAATCTATTGTACTATCGAGTTCCGTAGAACTAAAATTTTTATTTTTTTTTGTGGTAAGTTTTGTAGTTTCAAAAATGGTTGTTCCTTTATGATGAGGCATTAGTTCAGGCACTTTGCGAATGCCAGTATTGGTTTTTCGGGAATAGATTTTATACTTATTGCTTATTGTGTTGAATAATTGGGATGATGTGCCTGTTGTTTCTGATTTACCAAGCATTAAATATCCCCCGTTATTTAATGCAAAGTTAATAACTGCAAGAGCTTTTTTCTGTGCAGCCGGGTCAAAATAGATAAGAAGGTTGCGACAACTAATAAAATCTATGTGCGAAAAAGGAGGGTCTCTTAAAATATTGTGGGGTGCAAACAAGCACATTTCACGAATACGTTTAATAACTCTATAATTATCTCCAGCTTTGGTAAAAAAACGCTTTATCCGTTTTTCACCAATAGGTTTTATATTTTCCGCAGAATATTCACCAATACGCGCATTATAAATGGCTTGATCGCTAAGATCAGTTGCAAATATCTGAATGGGAATTTTACTGTTTTTACTTTCCTGTAACTCTGTTATTAACATAGCAATGGAGTATGCCTCCTCTCCTGTTGAACAAGCAGGTATCCATACTCGTAATGTTTCGTCAGGTTTTTTTTCTTTAAGAAGTTTTGGTAAGCAAGAAGTTTTTAAATATCGGAAGGTTTCCGCATCCCTGAAAAAGCTCGTTACATTAATAAGCAAATCCGTATAAAGCATATTTAATTCGTTCTTGTTTTTAAGCAATATCTTAGAATATTCTTTTATTGTTTTTGTTCCACATTGAAGCATTCGATGCGTAATGCGTCTCTGTATAGTAGTCGTTTTGTACTTACTAAAATCAACCTTAATTTCTTTATACAATAGAGTTTATACCGAATAAGATATTAAGAACATAAAGTTAGAAAAAAGT
>CAZQIC010000102.1:0-18031 GCA_964593555.1 uncultured Bacteroidia bacterium
ATACGATTTTATTAGATTGTTTTTAACATTCTATTTTTAGAACTCCCCTTAAATATGATCGTTGGAAATATAAGAACATCAGATGGCGGAATTTCATGGCAGCAAATTAATCCACCGCCTTCTACTTCTTCGTACTATTTCAGAGATATTAATTATGGGGTTTGTGCTACAAAAGATGGATTAATTGCCGAAACCTTCGATTTTGGAGCCACTTGGGATACTTTATATTTTAATAATGCTAATTTTTTTAACACTATTATTATGACAGATACAAATACGATAATTGCCGGTGGCAAAAACATTGTTAAAAGTACTAATAAAGGTAATTCTTGGTTTTACTACCTATTCAAGTGGAACTATCAACGACATCCAGTTTGTTGACACTAATATTGGATTTGCGGCATTAGGAGATGGGGAGTATTATAACAGTGAAGGCTTTCATTCCGGAAAAATATTAAAAACTACGGATGGGGGAAGTTCCTGGTCGGCTAATTACCACTCCAGTTTTATTGGTTTTAATGCATTGGAAATTTTGAACACAAATACAATTATATGTAGTGGTAGTCAAGGAGATGTTGATGGTAAAGTCACTCAGGGTTATATTGTTAAAACGACGACGCAGGGAAACTAAATGCGGGTTCTAGCAAAGAATAAGCGATAGTTAAATGTGGTTTATTGCAACTCTTTGCGTGTAATTTCGGGGTTATTGATAAAATAAATCACAATATTCTGCTTATTACAAATAACCCCGATAATTTTTGCATTACAGGTATAAAGCGTATATTTGCCACCCGAAAATGTTCACTTTCAATTATTTAGGGTGAATTATAAAAATTAAAATTAAAATGACAAAGGCTGATATTATTAATGATATTTCCGAAAAAACAGGCGTAGAAAAAGTAGTTGTTCAGGCTACTGTTGAATCGTTCATGAAGTCGGTTAGAGACGCTATGTCTGAGGGTAAAAATGTTTATTTAAGAGGTTTTGGAACTTTTGTAGTAAGAAAAAGAGCCGAAAAAACCGGAAGGAATATTTCTAAAAACACTGCAATAATAATTCCCGCTCATTACATTCCTGCATTTAAACCTGCCAAGGAGTTTTCAGAAAGAGTGAAAAAAAGCGTTAAGGCCTAGGTATTTAAATGAACAGCACGAGAAAATTACAGTTAGCACTTATCGGTGGGGCAATGCTTTTATTTGTTGCCTTACTTTTTGCCGATACTAAGCCCCAGCCAAAGAAAAAGGAGATGGCTGCTTCTCAGCATGAAGCATCTTCTGCTCCGGTTTTGGATTTTGAATCTTATATCAAAGAAGAAAAGAACGGTTTTGATAAAGTAGTTAAGGAAAAGGCCACAGCAATTGAAAAAAAAATATCCGAGTCTTCAGGAGTTGCGAAATCCGAATGGTATGATAGTCTTATCGCATTATATGACGGTCATATTAAGCCTGCTATCGCTGCTTATTACACTGAACAAAAAAATGGAGTATCACCTTCTGTTGATGGTTTGATAAAGACAGGAAGCCGTTATTACCATGCTGTTGGTTTTGTTAAACCTGATGTGCGAAGCGCATTGTATGAAAAGTCAATAGGTGCGTATGAAAAAGCTTACTCTCAACAGCCTTCAAACCTTGACACCAAAACAGCGTTGGCAGTTTGCTATGTAGAAGGCAGCAGAGACCCAATGAAAGGAATTACGATGCTTCGCGAAGTATTGGCAACCGATCCTGATAATATCAATGCATTGCTTAATATGGGATTGTTTGCGATTAAATCTAATCAGCATGAAAAAGCTATTGAACGATTTAGTAAAATTATTGAAGTAGACAGTACATACATTGAAGCCTATCTATACCTTGCCGATTCATATGAGAAAATGAACAACACAAAAGCGGCAATTGAAAACCTTAAAAAATATGAACAGAAGGTAGATGATGTGGCGATAAGGGCCGAAGTTCACAGTTATATCAATAAATTATCCCAAAGGGAATCCTAAGGGGAAAACGTTAATTAAAAATTAAAAATTATGCCAAGCGGTAAAAAAAGAAAAAGACACAAAATGGCTACTCACAAACGTAAAAAGCGTTTGAGAAAAAACAGGCACAAAAAGAAGTAGCATTTTAATTTCCATCCTCTATTAGGGTGTACAGGTTATTGGATAGTTGTCCTGTAACCTGTGCGGCTATGTTGAATTGCGCCCCCATCAAAAGGTTATGGATTGTTGTATCTGTAATATTTATTACGGACTAAATGTTGTTTAAAAATAAGGGTCAAGTTATGCCCTGTAATAAAACTATTGAATTGCCTTGCATTTAAAAGCAACGCAGAAACGAATTATAAAAAAAATTAAAATGAAACGAACGTATTTGCAATATTAAGGATACAATAGTCACAAAATGACTGCCCTTAAGAAGATTGCAAACATGAAGTTTAAATTAAGAAATCACATGAATAAAGATCTGATTATAAATGTAACGGATACCGAAACCGTGATCGCTTTGCTAAGCGATAAACGGCTGGTGGAGTTAAATAAGGAAACTGGTGCCAGCAAATTTTCAGTAGGAGATTTGTTTTTAGGAAAAGTTAAAAAAGTAATGACCGGCCTTAATGCCGCATTCGTTGATGTAGGTTATGAAAAGGATGCGTTCCTTCATTATCTTGATCTCGGACCACAGGCACGCTCCTTAAATAAGTACACAAAACTTACACAAACAGGTAAACAAACTGCGGCTAACCTGATGTATTTTAAGCTGGAAGATGATATTCCCAAGCATGGGAAAATAAACAACATAGTTTCTTCAGGTGAACATATTCTGGTGCAGATCGCGAAAGAACCTATTTCAACAAAAGGGCCGCGTATTACAACCGAAATTTCCTTAGCAGGAAGATACCTTGTGCTTGTTCCTTTTTCTGACAGGATATCGGTTTCTCAAAAAATAAAAAGCAACGAAGAAAAAAACAGGCTGAAAATTTTAATGCAAAGCATTAAGCCGAAAAATTTTGGAGTTATTGTACGTACTGTTGCCGAGGGAAAGAGTGTTGCAGATCTTGATGGAGATTTAAAGGACCTGGTACAAAAGTGGAACAGTTGTTATGAGACATTAAAGACCGCTGTTCCGCCTCAAAAATTGTTGGGTGAAATAAATCGAACCAACGCTATACTTCGTGACTTACTCAATGCTTCGTTTACAGGTATACATGTTAATGATGAGAAAATTTACGAGGATATAAAAGAGTATTTGCGTTCCATTGCTCCTGATAAAGAAAAGATAGCAAAGCTGTATAAAGGCAATGTGCCAATTTTCGAAAGTCTTGGTGTGGAAAAACAGATCAAAGGTTTGTTCGGTAAAACAGTTACCATGAAGTCGGGTGCTTACCTAATTGTAGAGCATACGGAGGCATTACATGTTATTGACGTGAATAGCGGTAATCGCGCTAAATCAGATAATACTCAGGAGGCCAATGCCCTTGATGTTAACATGGAAGCAGCTATCGAGGTGGCTCGTCAGTTGCGGTTGCGTGATATGGGTGGAATTATCGTTGTCGATTTTATCGACATGCATTCTGCTGAAAATCGCAAAACGCTTTATCAGAAATTAAGAGATGAGATGAAGAATGATCGTGCAAAACACAACATTCTTCCTCCAAGTAAATTTGGATTGATACAAATTACCCGTCAACGCGTAAGGCCTGAAATGAATATTATTACCGTTGAGAAATGTCCAACTTGCGGTGGCAGCGGTGAGGTCCAAGCCAGCGTGTTGATAATTGACCAAATAGAAAATGATTTGCAATACATTATAAAGCAGCAAAACGAGAGCGCTGTTACATTGTGCGTACACCCTTTTATTGAAGCCTATCTAACTAAAGGTTTTATTTCAATGAAGAGAAGATGGTCTATGAAGTACAAGAAAAAGATCAAGCTACAATCTTCTATGTCGTATCACTTTTTAGAATTCCATTTTATTGATAAGGATGGAGAAGAGATAAAGCTGTAAGCTGAACTTATTGTTTTCTTTTCAAATTGCCTTGCCGAAAAACGCATATTAAAAATCACTATAAGGGTGATGCTTAATACCTTAATGTGCATATATTTTACTATTTACAGCCAATAGTAAAGTAGAATAAATCCCATTTATTTCGTAAATTTGTGGCTTAATAATATTACTATGCAAAAAGTAGTGTCGAAATCAAAAAACACTTCAAAAACCTCTTCAAACGAACCGATTGGAAAGGAAACATACTTGAATTGGTATGAATCCATGTTATTGATGAGAAGATTTGAAGAGAGAGCCGGACAACTTTATATTCAGCAAAAAATAAAAGGGTTTTGTCACTTATATATTGGACAAGAAGCACTTGTTGCAGGTTCTGAATCTGTAATACGTAGAGAAGATAGGGTTATTACCGCATATCGTGATCATGCCCATCCTATCGGAAGAGGCATGCATCCGAAATATGTAATGGCCGAGTTGTATGCGAAAGCAACAGGTTGTTCAAAAGGTAAAGGAGGTTCAATGCACATGTTCTCTAAAGAGTATAATTTTTTTGGAGGGCATGGTATTGTTGGCGGACAAATACCTTTGGGGGCAGGAATTGCTTTTGCTGATAAATATAGTGGTAACGACAATGTGACCCTATGTTACATGGGTGATGGCGCTGTTCGACAAGGCGCATTGCATGAAGCTTTTAACATGGCCATGTTATGGAAATTGCCGGTGATTTTTATTATCGAAAATAATAATTATGCGATGGGCACTTCTGTTCAGCGTACCAGTAACGTACACGATCTTTATAAAATTGGTTCGGGATATGAAATGCCTTCATTCCAGGTTAATGGTATGAATTGTGAAGCTGTACATGAAGCTATTGCTTCTGCTGCAGAAAGAGCCCGAGCCGGTAATGGACCAACTTTACTCGAAATGAAAACATATCGTTATAAAGGCCATTCAATGAGTGATCCTGCATCGTATCGTACAAAAGAAGAAGTTGAAGAATATAAAAAGCAAGATCCAATTGAGCAAGTATTGGATACATTGAAAAAGAACAAATGGATCACCGACAAAGAGATCGAGAAGATGGAAGAAAAAATAAAAGCGTTGGTTGATGAGTCAGTAAAGTTTGCTGAGGATTCACCATATCCTGATCCATCAGAATTGTACAAAGATGTTTATACACAATCCGATTACCCTTATATTCAGGAATGATTAATTGATAGTTAAGAATTAAAAATTGTTTGAAAGAAGATAATTTAATTTTAAATAAAAGTTTTGATTTCGCAATAAGTATTGTTTCATATTATAAAACGTTACAGTCACAGAATGAATTTGTTTTGTCAAAACAAGTTTTGAGATCTGGAACAAGTGTTGGTGCAAATATCGAAGAGGCAATTGGTGGGCATTCAAGAAAAGATTTTATAGCAAAATTGATAATTGCTTATAAAGAAGCGCGGGAGACAAGGTATTGGTTGAGATTGTTGGATAAGAGTCAAATTGTGAAAAATGATCCGGCAAAACAATTAAAGGAGATAGAAGACATAATTAATATATTAACAGCGATTATAAAAACATCAAAGAATAATTCTTAAGTCATAATTTTTAATTCTTCATTTCTAATTTTTAATTTAACAATATGGCCGAAATAGTCAGAATGCCTAAGTTAAGCGATACCATGACAGAAGGTGTTGTTGCCACATGGCACAAAAAGGTAGGTGATAAAGTTAAATCGGGCGATCTGCTTGCTGATATTGAAACTGATAAAGCTACAATGGAGTTCGAATCATTCCAGGATGGAGTATTGTTACATATTGGTGTTGATAAGGGTAAAGCTGCTCCTGTTGATTCTATACTCGCGATTTTAGGAAAAGAAGGAGAAGATATAAAGGCGATCCTTGCAGAAGAAAGTAAAAAAGCTCCGGCAAAAACTGAAGAGAAAATAGCAGAACCTGCTCCGGAAGTAAAGTCAGCGCCTGTTGAAAGAAAAGCTGAACCCGTTGCGGTGCAGCAAACATCTGTTGCAACAGCTGCTCCAGTAAGCAATGGTGATAACAGAATTAAGGCATCTCCTTTAGCAAAAAAATTGGCAAAAGATAAAAACGTAATGATAGGCCGTCTTAGGGGCAGTGGCGAAGGCGGGCGTGTGGTAAAACGTGATATCGAAATGTTTTTACATGGAGGTTCCGGGAATACATTTGTTGGTGTTGAAGGCTTTAAAGAGGAAGCTGTATCGCAAATGCGTAAAACAATTGCTAAGAGATTAGCAGAGAGTAAGTTTTCTGCTCCGCACTTTTATCTTACCATGGAAATTGACATGGATGAAACAGTAAGGGCAAGAGAAGTGATAAACGCTGTTGCTTCAACAAAAATTTCATTTAACGATTTTGTAATTAAAGCTGTCGCAAGTGCATTGCGTGAGCATCCAAAAGTTAATTCATCATGGCTAGGCGACAGGATAAGATACAATGATCATATACATATTGGTGTGGCAGTTGCAGTTGAAGATGGATTATTGGTTCCAGTGGTTCGTTTTGCGGATGGTAAAACACTTTCGCAAATAAATGCTGAGGTAAAAACATACGCTCAAAAAGCAAAAGATAAAAAATTGCAGCCAAGCGATTGGGAAGGAAATACATTTACTATTTCTAATCTGGGTATGTATGGCATTGATGAATTCACTGCAATTATCAATCCGCCAGATGCATGCATTTTAGCTATTGGCGGTGTTAAGCAGATCCCTGTTGTAAAAGACGGACAAATTGTTGTGGGTAATGTAATGAAGGTTACCATGTCATGCGATCACCGTGTAGTGGATGGTGCAACAGGTGCGTCGTTTCTTCAAACATTCAGGACATTGATGGAAAATCCTGTGATCCTGCTGGGAGCACAATCGATATAATAATTTCTAAAATGTCATTTCGAGTCCTGAGACTTCGGAGTGAGCTCAGTCGAACGTTTGTTGAAGGAGGAGAAATAGACATTTTGTTTTCTAAAGAATGATCCTCTCAAAAAAAATATTCTCTTTAGAAGCAGCGTTATTTCTACTCTGCACGATAATTTACATTATTGGTATTGTTGCAATTGATGTAATGGATGTTGATTCATCTCAATACGCATCCATGTGTTTTGAAATACTTGAGAAGGGGGATTTTCTTGAAATTACTCATCGTGGCGCGGATTATTTAGATAAGCCCCCATTGCTATTTTGGCTGGGTGCTTTGTTCTATAAAATTTTTGGCGTCTCTCATATTGCTTTTCGATTACCATCTTTTTTGTTTACGCTGTTAGGTGTTTACTCAACCTACAAATTGGGAGTGTTGCTTTATAACAGGAAGACTGGACTCATTGCTGCGCTGGTTCTCTATTCTTCACAAGCCTATTTTCTTTTTAATCACGATGTGCGTACAGATTGTTTGCTGACTAATGCAGTAGTGTTTGCAGTTTGGCAGCTATGGAAATATATACGTGAAAACAAGATCATAAATTTTTTCGGAGGTTTTGTCGGTATCGCCCTGGCCATGCTTGCAAAGGGCCCAATTGGTTTACTTGTGCCTTTGTTTGCAGTAGGTAGTGATCTGTTATTAAAAAAAGATTTCAAGCGAATTTTTCAATTCAAATGGATTGGAGGTTTAATGCTTGTGCTTGTTATTCTTTGTCCTATGGTTTATGGCTTATACAAGCAATATGGCATTGATGGTCCTAAATTTTATTTCTGGACACAGAGTTTCGGAAGAATAACCGGGGATAGTTCCTGGCAAAACGACAGTAGTGTTTTCTTTTTCACACATAATTTTTTATGGTCTTTTTTACCATGGGCGCTTATTTGTACAGCAGCTGTATTTAAAAAGTTAAAAACACTGGTGACGGATAAATTTGTCGTTGCTGATGAAGTAGTAACACTAGGTGGATTCTTAATTACGTTTATTGCACTTTCTCTTTCAAGATATAAATTACCCCATTATATTTTTGTCACATACCCATTTGCTGCGATACTCACGGCAGCCTACCTGGTGGTAAATATAGATGAACGGGAGCCTGACAATTTTTTCTTCAAAAAATTCCTGCAGCCTATGCAGTGGATCGTTTCGGTAATATTATTGCTTGTTCCATTTGTTATTCTACTTTGGATATTTCCAAATGCCGGTGTATGGGTGTGGATCGCCTACTCGGTGCTTTTACTTTTGGCATTAGCCTTTATTTTTTATAAAAAATTTGAAGAAAAAATAATTTATTTCTCTGTATTGAGTATTGCAATAGCCAACCTCGTTGCTAATTCTTACTTCTATCCTTCATTACTTAAGTATCAGTCGGGTAGTGTGGCTGCAAAGTTTATTAATGACGCAGACATTGATAAAAGAGAAGTGTACTGGTATAAAGTCGAGGCCTATTTCGCCTTTGATTTTTATTTACATTACTATGCTCCTTATCTGAGCGATCCCTCGCAAGTGGAAAAAGTATTATCTGAAAAGGATCAAATGTGGATTTATACTGATGAGGCGGGATTAAATATGATAAAAGAAAATAAATTCAAAATAGCTTACGTTAAAAACTTTAAGCACCAGTCCGTTACACTGTTAACAACCACCTTTCTTAATCCTGCAACGCGTAAAAATGCACTTAAAAATTTTTACCTGGTGAAGTTGAAGGCTACCTGGTAGTATTGGCAGAAGCTTTTGCAATTACTTCTTCAAATCCATCCGATCCATTAATATTTTTAAATGCGAATTCATTTTGCAATTTTTCAATATCATCAAATCCTAGGTATGCAGATTTTTTTAGCGTTTCAATGGCCTCTTTATTCTTTTGTTGTATGGCAAGTAACACAGCTCTGTAATAAAAGGCATCCGGATTTTCAGGATCGATAATTTCATAGATCGTTACATAGTGATCTGCTGCATTAAAATTATTTTGGGTCAGCGATTTGCTTGCGTAAGTAAAACAGGCCATGCTGGCGTAAGCGAAGGCTCTCTTATACATTAATCCTTTATCTCCTGTTGCCACATTTCCTTTTTCTATTTCCTTGGTCCACCAGTCGGCTTCGTTTATATTGAGCGCCTGAATATATTGCTGCTGTAGTTTTTCCTCCTGCTCTTGCTGAGTTTTTGTATACGCAGTATGTATCAGTGAATCTTTTATGAGCCTGTTGGTTTCTTTTATAAAATTTTCATCTTTGGTTTTTCTTCCTTCTTCCATGGAGTTCGCTATTATTTTTCTGATCGCTTTATCCATGATATTAGATGGAGCCCATTCGTGACTTCCTTTAAAAACAAAAAAGTCATGTTTAATATTTTTTAGTTCTCTTTCCTGTGCAGCCATTTCCTTGTAGTTAAAATCTTCAAGCCCGGCTATGCCAATATAATAAAAGCCAAGTGGCCTGCTTAACAATTCATCAGGCATTGCAGCGGCGCAGGCAATCACACCTTTTACCCGGGCGCTTCCAAAACCAGCGATCGACGCTACTTTAGCTCCGCCAGAAAATCCGGATGTATATATATTGTCCACATCAATAGAGAATTTCTCGAGCGCATCATTCATTGTTGCTGAAATAATTTCACCTAAGGTTTGGTTATCCAAACCATTTTTAGAATTGTTTGAACCAACAAAGATAAATTCATAATTATCTGCAAGTGGCGCATACATTTTTAAAGGTTTGCTCCCGCGTGCATGCGCGTCAAAGAAAAATATGATTGGATATTTTTTTTGTTTCGAATAGGTCTTTGGTAAGTATAATGCGTAGTTGTATGCAGCGTTTTTATTACAGTTGATTGAACTTACTACTGTGCCGGTCTGATATTCTGTAGAAGTGCTTTCAATTTTTGCTGTGGTATCCTGTAAGGAAGTATTTTCCTTTTGTTTGTTTTTGCAATTTGTAATAAAAAAGAAAAGGACCAGAAGGTAAGTGTATTTCATATTGCAAGTTATATATCTTTCTTCATCACAACGGTGTCATTGCCCCTATACATAACCCGCTCAAGAGGTTCCCATCCATTTCTTAAATAAAGATGTTCAGCGGTAAAGGTATATAGGTAAATTTTGGTGAGGCTAATTTCTTTTGAAACTTTTTCAATTTCTTGCAATAGTATTTGCCCGCATCCTTGATTGCGGCTATCAGGCTCTGTATATAACAAGGCTATCCAAGGGCCGAATTTTGTAAATTTTCCATGCTCATGCAATAGACCTACATTATTATATAGTCCTCCCGTTGCGATAGGTTTTCCATTTTTATAAAGCCCTAACTGGAATAGAACATCATCCTTAACTTGGGTGCTAAGTCGCTGTATAGTCCTTTCAATAGGTATGGACCATTCTTCTAAATACCAGGCGGCAGCTAGATTAATGAAATCTTTATCAGTGGTATTTATTTTTCGAATTTGAATCTCTTGATCCATTAGTCATCATCCTTCTCACTCTCTTCCTCATGATGGGTAGTTGTAGAATCGGAATGAGTTTCACTTCCAGAAACAGTTTGTGTAGTTGAAGGTTCGTTTTCTGTTTTTTTAGTTTCTCCACCACAAGAGGTAAGAATTAACACTAAAAAACCGGCAAATAGAAATAGTTTTTTCATAGCTTTTTTTATTTAGAATAAATTTAGTTAATAAACCGCTCAATTTAAAGAATTTTTTATCCCCATATCCTTAACTTAGCAGGGCAATGCCTACCCCTTTTATAGATACTCCTGTAGAATACCTCAAGGGTGTTGGTCCGCAGCGTGCGGATATTCTTAAGAAAGAATTGCAGGTATTTACTTATGGCGATCTTTTGTTGCAATATCCTTTTCGTTATGTGGATAGAACTAAGTTCTATACCGTAAAGGAGATCGATCCTGAAATGTCATTCGTTCAGCTGAAGGGTAAAATAATTGATATGTATATCATAGGAGAAAGACGTGCAAAGCGCTTGGTTGCCTTATTGCAGGATTCGAGCGGCACCATTGAGTTGGTCTGGTTCCAGGGAATTAAATGGATTGAAGAAAAATTAAAACCGGGAATAGAATATGTTGTATTCGGAAGACCCAATTTATATAAAGGGAAATTTAATATTCCGCATCCGGAGATAGAAGAAAAGTCGGATGAGAATACAAAACAAGCAAGCGCCCTGCAGGCCATATACAATACTACAGAAAAATTAAAGTTCAAGGGGCTGGATAGTAAGGGTGTTGCTAAGATCATAAAGACATTGGTGAGTCAATTGAATAATTCATTACCCGAAACACTTTCACCAGCAGTAATGCAGCAATATAGCCTCATTCCGCATGAGCAGGCAATGGTAAATATTCACTTGCCCTCTTCGCAGGAAATACTGAAGAAGGCACAGACAAGAATAAAATTTGAAGAATTATTTTTTGTTCAATTGAAATTACTACGATTGAAGTTGGTTAGGCAAAAACAATATTCGGGTTTTGTATTTGCGAAAGTAGGGGATACATTTAATACCTTTTATGGGAAACATCTTCCATTTCCATTAACAAATGCCCAAAAGCGGGTGATCAAAGAAATTCGTGTTGATATAGGTTCGGGAAAACAAATGAACCGTTTGTTGCAGGGTGATGTAGGCAGCGGAAAAACAGTTGTTGCGTTAATGACCATGCTTATAGCGCTGGACAATGGCTTCCAGGCATGTATCATGGCGCCAACAGAAATACTTGCGACGCAGCATTTGGCCTCCTTATCGGATTTACTTAAAAATACTTCAGTAACAATTGAACTTTTGGTAGGTTCGACAAAAACTGCCGCGCGAAAAAAAATACACGAGCAGCTTCGTGAAGGATCGTTGAATATTTTAGTCGGCACGCATGCCCTGCTTGAAGATGAAGTGAAATTCAAAAATCTTGGAATGGTAGTGATCGATGAGCAGCATCGGTTTGGTGTTGCACAACGTGCCAAGATGTGGAAAAAAAATATTCAGCCGCCACATGTATTGGTGATGACCGCTACACCGATACCACGTACACTGGCAATGACGTTATATGGGGACCTTGATGTTTCTGTAATTGACGAGTTGCCTCCGGGAAGAAAACCAATAAGTACAGTCCATCGTTTTGAATCACAAAGATTAAAGGTGTTCCAGTTCATGAAGGATGAAATTCAGCTTGGAAGACAAATATATGTGGTGTATCCTTTGATAGAAGAATCAAAGAAATTAGATCTGAAAAATTTAATGGAGGGGCATGAAGTTATTTCACGTGCTTTCCCTTTGCCAAAATACAACGTATGTATTGTGCACGGGCAAATGAAAGCTGCTGACAAGGGTTATGAGATGCAGCGATTTGTAAAAAATCAAGCGCATATAATGGTAGCAACAACAGTTATTGAGGTGGGAGTAAATGTGCCAAATGCATCTGTGATGATAATAGAAAATGCCGAGCGTTTTGGTTTATCACAATTGCATCAGTTGCGGGGCAGGGTAGGGCGTGGTGCGGATAAATCATATTGTATTTTATTGAGCTCCTATAAATTAAGTAAGGAAGCAAAATTGCGTTTAGAAACAATGGTCAGAACCAACGATGGTTTTGAAATTGCAGAAGTTGATTTGAAACTCCGTGGTCCGGGTGATATGGCTGGCACGCAGCAAAGTGGGATAGTGGATCTTCATTTAGCGGATCTTGCTAAGGATTCACAACTATTGCAATACGCAAGGGTTGCTGCTATTGATGTATTAGATAAGGATCCTGAATTAGAAGCACCGGAAAATAAAGTTATTCGTTCTCAGTTTGTGGTGTTGAATAAAGGGCGTTTGAATTGGAGTCGGATAAGTTAATTTTGACAACAAATAAATGACTAAATGAAAATATGTGAGCTGCTCGTGATTGTATCGATCTGTTTAATTAAGGTCGGAGCCAATGCACAGAGCGCAGTAACTCTGGCATCCGGATTGTATTATGTAGTGGAAAAAAATGATTCAGCTGTATTGGTAATGGGAGAAAAGGATACGTTATGTGTTTTAGCTAAACCAATTCTAACAGTAGCAGATTTTAAAAGTGCGGAAATAGAAAAAACAAATTTTGATTATTCATTGATGGTTACGTTGAGTAAGACCGGAAAAATATGTTTTAGCAATGCTACTGCAAAATGGATAGACAAAAAAGTCGCAGTAGTTATTAATAATGAAATAATTATAGCGCCCATTGTTAAGGATCAGATAAGTGGTGGTGTAGTAATGATATCTGGTGGGTATTATGAAAAAATTCTTTGTTCAAGTTAAAAGAACAGATTGAAGGTGAAATGCGATCAGTAAGAAAAAATGGAAAATAGGCTCTCGCATAATTTATTTTATAAGATTTATTCGTCCCGTGTAACGATGCCTGTTTCCTATAATATCCTTACAGCTTAATTTCCATATATAAGTATCGATCTGCGCTATTGAGTTGCCATCGTTGGCTTTGCCATTCCAGCCTTTTGATGAGTCATCGGTATTGAAAATAAGATCTCCCCATCTGTCATAAATATAAAGTTGATATTCCACACTCTCTATTCCTTCGTTGATTGGAATAAAAATATCATTGATGCCGTCGTTGTTAGGGGTGAAAGTGTTTGGATAATAAAATGAAAAATCAGGAATTATCTCAACAGTTTCTTCTGTACTGTCGCTGCAGCCAAATTCATTTTGTACAAATAGTGTCACTTTGTATTGCCCGCTTTTTGTATAAATACATGATGGGTTTTGTTGATTAGAAATTGCAAGCGATGCATCCGTAAAATTCCAATTCCATGCACTCGCTCCAATGGACTGATCAATAAAATTAATTGTTGAATTTGTATTGGCGGGGTTTGGATTCATTGCAAAAGACGCAACCGGATCAGGATGAACTGTTATATAATTATTTTGAGTTAAGGTATTGCTGCATCCATTATTATCGGTCACAGAAAGTGTTGCCGGATATTGGCCTGCAGTTGTATAGCAATTAGTTGTTAGTTGTTGATTACTATTGTTTCCGTTTCCAAGATCCCAGGCAAGCATTTGTGTGTTGGAAGTTGTATTTGTAAATGTAACACACAAGGGTCCGCAGCCTTCAACTTTATCTGATGTAAATAAAATCACCGGAAGCGAATTTACATTTAGTAATACAGTTGAATCAATTGTACACCCGTTGTTATCTGTAACGCGAATCGAGTACGAAGTATTTGTTGTAGGTGAAACGGTTATTGTTGAACTATTACTTCCGGTGTTCCAGCTGTAAATATAATTTGGCGTTCCTGCACTTGCCAGCACATTTATGTTTGTGCTTTGTCCGGCACAAATTGTTGCTGAATAGTTAGATGAAAGGGTGAGTTTGCCTGGTTCTGTGATACTCGTTGTTCCTGTCACGGTGCATCCTTTACTGTCGGTTACAGTTATATTGTAGTTTCCTGCTGTAAGATTGTTTAATGAAGTACTTGTACTGCCAGTGCTCCATAAGTAAGTATAATTTCCATTACCGCCTGTTGCAATTACAGATGCCGATCCGTCACTGCCGCCATAACAGCTGATCGATGTTGTTGGTATTGAGCTTATAACTAAAACAGGAGGTTGTGTAATTGTTACGGAGGCAGTTGTTGTACATGCAGCTGCATCAGTGATCACTACTGAATATGTTCCGGCGGAAAGATTTGTTATTGTTGTGTTTGATTGTCCGTTACTCCAGTTGTATATATAATTTCCATTTCCGCCAGAAACATTTATTGCAGCAGAGCCATCACTTCCGCCATTGCAACTCACAGATGTTGTGTTGGTAATTGTGGCTGTAGGCATAGAACTGCCTGCAATATTAATGTTAGCGATTTGTTTACAGGAGTTGCCATCAGTAACAGTAGCACTATATATTCCCGCTGCAAGGCCATTAGCAATGGAAGTTGTTTGACCATTACTCCAATTATATAAGTGGGGACTTATTCCTCCTGACGTATTTATTGTTGCTGACCCAGGAGTGTTACAAGTTGCATCTATCGCATTAACGGTAGTAGTTATGGGTGTCGATTGCAAAATATTAATTTGTCCTTGCTTTGAACATCCATTTTGATCGCTTACAGTAACAGAATAAATTGCAGAACTTAAATTACTTATGCTTCCGGTTGTGGAAGCATTGCTCCATAAATATGTAATATTATTTAAAGCTCCAACATTCACAGATGCCCAGCCATTGTTTCCGCCGTTACAACTCACGCTACCACTGTTAAAAGAATTAATTGTAATTCCACCACCGGCTTGTGAAATAGTTACTGTTGTTGTTGCCGGGCATGTACCATCATTTACTGTTACTGAATAAATTCCTGACGCAAGTCCGCTTGTACTTGATGTTGTACTGCCGTTGCTCCAGTAATAAGTATAATTTGCATTACCTCCTGATCCCTGGGCAGTCGCAGTTCCATCAGCATTTCCGCAGGTAGCAGGTGTTGATGAAGTAGATGCGGAAAGTGAACCTCCAACATTTATATAGGCATTTTTAATAACAGAATCTTTTCCACATGGAGTTATGATCAAAACTTTTACAGCGAAACTACCACTGGAATTATAGGTAATGTTATTTGGGTGCTGAGCCGTTGATGTGGATGGCGTTGCGCCCTGGAAAGACCATTGATAAGTTGTATTAACCTGACTACAGGATGTAGATTGAAGCGTAAAATTAACGGGATCTCCTTTGCAAATAGTTGTTTTATTTGTGCTGAAATTGGACGTCATATTAAATAAGCCACAAGTGCTTAGGCATAACTGAGCGATAGTTGCTTCGAAGCTTCCACCGCATGTAAGTTGATATGCATTGGGTGTTACGGGATAATTACATATGGAAGTAGCAGTTAAATAAACAAGTCCTCCAAAAGTAGCAATAGATCCTCCTCCATAATTTGTTGTTTCATTATTCGGGCTGGCTGCATTACCTAGTCCTAAAAATCCCGAACAAATAATTTTTCCATTCGGATCAAATGAAGTAATAAACTGATCTTCCGAGCCTACGAAATGAGTTTGGTAAGCACATGAAGTTGCAGGAAAATCTGTGCAATATGTGTCTCCTGAAACAACAACATTATTTTTATTGTCAACGGCAATGCCGGTAATATAATCGCTTGGTGTTGCGCTTGCAGAGCCCCCTAAATATGTTCCCCAGATTCTTGTTCCTGCCGAATTAAATTTTGCGAGGAACGCATCCCCCTGCCATGCGGGTCCAACTGTCTTAGCAGGCTGGTATGAGCCAGGCGTTGATATACTCGTTGGGGAAACAGATAGGCCTCCGATATAAATGTCCCCATTCAAATCAACTTGTACTGCATTGCCATCTTCATCATCAGCCCCTCCATAAAATGTTGACCATATTCTTTGCCCCGCCGAATTAAATTTAAAAAGGAACGCATCATAACGTCCACCTAAAGTTGTTTGATGAGCACCGGCTGAAATAGGAAAGTTAGTTGAGTTGGTAATGCCCGTTATATAAATGTTGTTGGATGCGTCACAACATACTCCGGTTCCTTTTTCGAGAAGAGATCCACCAACGTAGGTTCCCCAGGATAAATTACCTGTTGAAGAAAATTTTACAACGAAAGCATCACTAAAGAAAAACCCTCCACCATATGTTTGTTGGAATGCACCAGCTGTAGCAATATTATTGGTTGCTGAAGTATATCCGTATACTATTACATTATTGTTATTGTCTGTTGTAATGTCATTTCCTTCTGAATATCCGGTAGCGCTTCCATAAAATGTAGACCATAGCCGTGTGCCGCTTGAAGTAAACTTTACAACGAATGCGCAAGGGCCAGGGAAAGAATTCATATAACAAATTTGTCCTCCCGCAGCGCCTGTAGGAAAATTATTTGAAGACGTATAGCCCGTGAATAGAATATCATTGTTTTTGTCTGCAAAAATACCGGCAGTTACTTCCATAGAAGTGCCACCATAGAAAGTAGACCATTTTAATGTACCATTAGCATCCATCTTTGTAACAAATGCATCGAATTGCCCCGATAAAGTATTTTGAAATGCTCCCAGTATGGGAAGGGTATTTCCTGATTGAGTTCTTTCCGATAAAATAGCATTTCCTTGTGTATCAGTAGTAATAGAGGCGCTGATATCATCAGATGCTCCGCCGAAATAAGTTATCCAGGGATCTATCACCAATGGAATGGAGTGATCGTAATTTGAAATGTCAAAACCTACTATATCTCCTTCGAGAATATATTTAGTTTTTATGTCAATAATTTTTCCATTTATTTCTTGGTAAACTCTGGGAATCTGTTCTGTCATTTCTCCAAGTGAATTTTTTATTCTCAGTTCTCCATCTGCAATTTCAATCCCATCAATGCCTGAATATTTCATTTTTATATTCTTCGGATTCCCGCCGGGATTTACATGAAAATCATATTCTAGCCCGCTTGCTTTGCTACCGTTATAAACAACATCAATTTTATTGTATATGTTTTTTTGGGTCAATCGATTGTAGCTTTTTACATTATGAATTCCTTCAGGGCGGTTTGGATAATAGAAGTTTTTGTATCCCTCAACTTCATCCATATTTTCCATGTATAAATTGGAGTTGCAGTTTACAAAGTCAAGATCAATTCGATGGCTATAATAATTTAAATTTTCAATAAGTGAATGATTCTTATCTGCTTCTTCCGGTATAGCATCTGACCTGTGAAGAACATAGCTTACCCCGGTTGTTCTTATAAATAAGGACATTTCCCCGGCATCACCTGTATATAAAATGTCCGGTCTCTGATTAGCTATAGTATCCGAAACCTGTCCTTTGTTTTCTGTAAAACAAATTCCGGATGCGCGTAAAGACGGTGTGTTGCCAAGCATCGAAGATTGAATCACCAGGCAAATAAAAAAAACTACGGTAAAATTATTTTTTTGAAAAGGGAGATGTTGCATTTGCGATTGCTCGTTTGGACATTATTAAATTGACTAAAAAGAAGAATACTTAATAACCAAAAAGTGTATTTAACGAAGTAATTGAAAGATGATATTTTGTATTTATTTATAATATAAATTGTTAAAATATAGAAGAAGTCAAAAATTGATTGATCGACTGTAAAATGATGAATTATTGGATTTTCAAGGGCCAATTC
>CAZQIC010000103.1:0-17890 GCA_964593555.1 uncultured Bacteroidia bacterium
GTTCAAACTTTTTTCTAACTTTATGTTCTTAATATCTTATTCGGTATAAACTCTACTGTATATAGAAACGGTTTTATAATAAACCTTTATTTTTTTGAAAATCAAATTAACCTCTACATTGCTTATAATGCTGTAATAATCTATACTGCCCTTTTTTTCATGTATTGTATTTAAAGTACCTATCTTAAAACCTCCCAATTTTATCGCATAGGTAAAGTTCTCTGCATTTATAGTTGTAACAGTAAAAAACAGAGTAGCGAACACTATATATTTTTTAATAAGACCTGGCACTTTATGATAGTAAAGCTTGTCGTCTCTAATTTCCTTTGCTATCATTGAATTGAAATCCAAGTGTCTCGTCCTGAAAAAAGTTTACACTTTTTGGTTAATAATCCTGTTACAAGTTTACAAAGTTTTCGTGTTGTACTTTGTCCGATGAATTTTTGAAATTCCATTTGGTAACTTGTGAAAATTGTTTTTTGAAGAAATTCAAAAAAATCATTAAATCCATCTTTCTTGTTTCGGTCAATTTCAAATTCCTTTGGTTCCGGTCCAAATTTTGCATAATATTTATCCTGCAAATCCTTTCTAACAAGAATATGAATAAGAATTAAATCTTGCGGTAATGTCTCTGGAGCAGAACAAACCGTTAGACCTATTCCAAATTGCCAGAATGAACCTTCTGCCGGTGTGAGCGCATTTATGAGAGCCGGAGGAACAATCGTAAACTTCTGTTCCTCATTAATTTGATAAAGCGAAAATTGGCTGTCTGGGACTTGAAGGTATTCCCTGAATTTTTTCACCAATTCTATTGAAAACATATGGCAGTCGATTTCAAACTTTTGAAAATCCTGCTGTGCTGTACCATAAGCCATACACAATTCATGAAATTTTGTTTGTTCCATAATTTATTATTTTATTGTTTTAACAACATCCTCCACCATCATAGAAATATGTGGATTCAGAGATAAAAATATCATTCCGGCCCAATTCCGTGAGAGCATTAGCGGTTTTATCGCACACTGCTAACGGCTGATTTTGCAATAAGGTATGCCCTTTGTGATCATCGAATAATTCATCCACACCAAAATAAATGGCTGTTTTTCCTGTAAAAATACATGCCCCATCATCAGGCATTGGATCCTTTATAGCACAAACTTCAACGCTCTCAATATAAATCAGCTTATCTGTTTTATAGTGCTTTGAATCAAGGATACGGTACGGACGTTTAGCTCTTATTTCAACAGTTCCAAAACCGATATCCGTTATCATCTTTATATACTCCTTAAGTGGTAATGCCCCGCTCAAACACAAGGCTCTCAAACGTTCATCATTTAACAAATTTTCCGGCATTTTAGTTTCGCATGTAGGATCTGAAAGAACTAACCGTCCTCTTGGTTTGAGAACCCGGTACATCTCGCTGAGAGCTTTTTTCAAATCTTCTGCTTTAAAAATATTGAACAGGCAATTCTGAGCTGCTACATCCACGCTTTCATCTTCAATAGGCAAATTAAGAGCATCTCCTTTTCTCAATTCAACAAACTCCGATTTGAACCAGGGATTTTGCTTTTCTGCTTCCACAAAATTTTCTTTACTCGCCAATAGCATTTCATCCACTACGTCAACACCTATAACACCTGCTTTTTGTCTGCTGAAATAGGAAAACTGCAAAAGTTCCATTCCTCCGCCAACACCTACGTATAGAATTTTGGGATTATTAACAAGGTCGCGCGGATGAACAGTACTTCCGCAACCATAATTCATCTGAAGCATTTTTGTCGGTATAGATAAGCCCGGCAATTGCCAAACAGGTGTTGTTGTACAGCACAATCCTACATCAGGCTTTAATGCCGCTTCTTTATATACATTTTTTGTTGTTTCTAAGTAACTCATAGTTTTATTTATTAGTGTTTATTATAGAGGATCCAATCGTATAAGTTCATTTTTTAGGGAATTCACATACCAAAGTTTTCCGGAAGGCCCTACTTTTATTCCTGTTATTCCAGCAGATCCGGTTTGAATTCTGGCTAACTCCTTTTTAGTATTTACATCATAAGCAATGATCTCCCCTGTTAAGTAATCACTTACAAAAAGCCTGTTTTCATTGATTTCAATTCCACAGGGTGTTTCTATACCAGAATCAATAAAAACTTCCCATTCTACATCTTTTATTTCCCAATGCTCTGCCAAAGGTTCATTTATTAACATCAGATCACTTTTTTTAGCCCCGGTTTTTGTATTTAATCTTAATACGCGTTTGTTTCCAACATCACAGACATATAACCATCCACTGTTTTTATCCAATATCAAATGACCGGGAATTGCTTCAGTAGGATGTCGATTTACAGATACCTCCATATACCTGTGTATCGTTCCGTCAGAATGATCATCGTTTCCGGGACCATGATCTTCAACAAAATCATATCTTACAATATGACCATTATAACCATCGAATACCCAATATACATTGGCAGAATCATGAGCTATGCCCATTGAGAAAGGACTTGCGTGGAGCATATCCAAATGACTTCCATTTCCTCCGGAAGGCCTTGCATATATGTCCAAATTGCCCGACCATAGTGTAGGTCCAGTGAAAGTGCCTCCACTATGATTGGCATCTGCAACACAAGTAGTTGTTGCCCAGTTCCCATTATCCCCAAAAGCTATCCCTGAAGGCAATGACATGAAGTGCAAGGCATTTCCATCTTTTCTGTAATCGAAAGTTTGGCTCCCTGTTCCTGGATTGAGAAACATAACAGTACTACCTCCCGACATTTCTGTTTCTTTATTAATAACCCATAATTCATTGGGTCTTGAAGGGTCGGGGTTAAAATCAATATCCTGCGGTGTTTCAAGCTTATTGGCAGATGTGGCTATCACCGTAAAAGCAGGCAAATTTTTTCCGTAATTTGCAGGAGTGGCAGAATTATAGAATTCAGGAACCGTGTTAATCATATCTTCCTGTGGCACGATTTCGACTTCTTTGTCTTTCTTACAGGAAAAGATGGCGACCGAAAAGACAAATGCTACAAGGTAGATGTTTCTTTTTTTTGAATTCATAGCGATATGGTTTTAGTTCAATTTATTGAATAAATCATTTATGCCATTTATCCAAAGCGAAAACCGCATTTGGGAACATATCTGTTGTTCTCTTTTTTCCATAGTACGGAAACAAAGTAAATTAAATTATCTCCATCATAATTTATAAACTCATATTGAAATTCAAATTTTCCATCCTTAAATTGAATTTGTTTACCCCAGGCATTATTATCAACAGCGTGTCTTATTACATAATTATGAATTGCCGGATTAGATGAATAGCTTGTTTGATGGTGTATCAATGAGTCATTTAGCAGATAACAGGATAAGAAGTATTCCCCATTTAAAAGCACTTCAGATTGTTTTATACCGGTTTTTATATAAATACTATTATTTCCCCTTTTAATAACTCTCCCATCTATAAGCGCATTTGAACCTGACAGGGCATTGTCTATCATTGCATTGATATAATTAATGGATGTCTGGCCATTGATATATCCGCCTGATAAGGTCACTCCATTAGTGTCATTGAGCCAAATCTGAGGGGTATATATACTTCCATATCTGTTAGCTGCTATTGCTTCTGAAATTGAAGTGATCATCGGATCTCCATATTTTATATGTATTGCCAATGGCACTACTTTATCCTTATTTTCATTAGATATAGAATAAAATGTAGGCTTTCCCCAGCTTCCGCAACCCGGACAGCCTGTACTGGTATATTCAAATAAAATTGGTTTTGCCGGTTTTTCGTATTGAAGAACAGTATCGGGGAATGCATTATCATCCTCAGTTGATTTTACTTCAGACACAATTTCATTTTTCTTGCATGAGAACATCAGCAAGAGGATCATTGAAAAAAATAAAGTTTGCTTTTTCATGTGTGTGTTTATCAAATATTTTTAACAGGAATATGTTCTATGATCTTGTATTTTCTTTTTACTGCAACAGATTGAAAGACTGAATAATAACACACAGTTGCAAAACCGAATGTTAGCATAATATGAAAGGGCATCAGGCCATAATCCCCAATGTAAAATGCTTCCACAACTGCGAAGAGAAAATACAGAGATAATAGTCCTTCGGTCAGCGTAAGTGCATTAATCTGATTTGTGATATACTTATTGCTTTGCCATGCATCCGAATTATTAATGATATTAAATTTGGGTGTCCTGATGAATGGAGTTTTCTTTCCAAAATATCCTTCCAATACTGCTATGGCATTGTGAAGTGAAAGTCCCATCATCACAGAAAGAAACAGGGGGAAAGTGCGAATAAAATAGAGCGTGGATTTTAATTTGCTTTTTTCCTGTTTGCTGTTTGAAACCCAATATAAAACAGCCAATATAAAGAAGCTCAGTAAAAACAATGAGGCAAAAAGAAACAACTGTTTAAATTCAGGAAAATATTGTTTGATGAAAAGTAAAGGGACGCTTAGAATGGCACAGGTAATAATGCTTACAAATACTCCACTGTTTAACAAATGAAATAACCCGTGCCATTTTACAAGAAAAGGTTTATTGGAACGCAATACATTACGGAGTTGTTTTACTGCAACTTCTGCTCCTCCTTTTGTCCATCGGTATTGTTGAGATTTCAAAGCGCTCATCACCGGGGGTAATTCTGCCGGAGATTCCACATCTTCGAGATACACAAACTTCCAGTCTTTCAGTTGTGCCCGGTAGCTTAAATCGAGGTCTTCTGTCAACGTATCAGGTTGCCAGTTACCCGCATCAATAATACACGACTTGCGCCATATTCCGGCAGTTCCATTAAAATTGATAAAGCAATTTCCACTATTGCGCCCTACCTGTTCAATAGAAAAATGTGCATCTAATCCGAATGCCTGGAGTTTGGTTAGCAATGAATAGTTTTTATTGATATGCTCCCACCTGGTTTGAACCATACCCACATTCTTATCAGAAAAATGCGGAACGGTTTTTTGAAGAAAATCTTTGGTTGGAACAAAATCAGCATCGAAAATAGCGATGAACTCTCCCTTGGAAGTAATAAGACCGTCCACTAAAGCACCAGCTTTAAATCCTGTTCGGATTGGCCTCCTTACCTGAACTATATCAATTCCTTTGTCTTGCCATAGTTTTACCCTTTTAGCAATAATGTCAACGCTTTCGTCCGTAGAATCGTCAAGCACCTGAATTTCCAATTTATCAGACGGATAATCAAAAGAAGCAACCGAATCTATTAATCGCTCTACCACATACAATTCATTATATACAGGGAGTTGGACTGTTACATGCGGGTAAACATTTTCCTTTGGTTCTATCGGACTATTCTTTATTTTTTTTCGATCTCTCAGGTAGCGAAATACCAAATGAGCCTGCGCTATGCTGTACAGAAAAATAAATAGCAATGCAAGTGTATATAACACAAGCACAATGATGAGTGCTATTTTTACAGCGATAATTTTTGTAAGCATATCTCTAATTATAAATTCAACTTTGCCTCTTTATTCCCAATAAGAATAGGATTGTCATTAATCCGTCCTTTTAAAGGTCCGTTTTCTAAATTGAGAACGCCTCTCGGACACACAGTTGAGCACATACCACAACCTACGCAGGAGGCTCGTACTATATTCTGTCCTCGTTGTGCATACCATTTAACATCAATACCCATTTCACAATAGGTAGAACAATTCCCACAAGATATACACTGACCGCCATTGGTGGTGATTCTGAACCTTGAAAAAAATCGCTGCTGAATACCTAAGATAGCAGCCATCGGACAACCAAACCTGCACCACACACGGGTTCCCATTAAGGGATAAAATCCTACGCCAATAACGCCAGAAAAAACAGCACCAATTAAGAAGCCGTATGTTTTAGAAAAAGTTCCTGACAAACTTCCAAGTATTTCACCATGATAGTAAGAGTTAAGCCATAGTAAACTCGTAGTAACAACAATAAAAACTAAGACACTATGAATCATCCATCTTTCGATTTTCCATGCTTTTAGAGATTTATCTGACAACTGACGGAAAGGATCACCGGCAGTGTTTGCTAATCCTCCACAACCACACACCCAGGAGCAATACCAACGTTTGCCATAGAAATAAGTTAAAACAGGAGTGGCGATGAATGTCATTATTCCTCCCCAAAATACCATAAACACTCCTAAACCTCCAGGCTGTTGTATCAAATAATTAACTGTTGAGGGGAATAAATAATCATACTTCAATGGCCAGAAATAACTGAAATAAAACTCCGGCTGATTAAAAAGCTGCAATAAAGCCGGAATCAGATAAGCAAATCCAAATTGAAAAAACATTATTGATAATGTTCTTATGATCTGATAATTGGAATGGCGATATTTCAGAATGGCTTTGATTCCCATTACTAATATTGCAATGGTATAAAGAGTTCCATATAATAACCATTGGTCTGATGTTTTGCCACGAAGAAGTTTACTAAGAGGATCCATCATACGAATTAAATTTTCTAACAACGATGGAAACCAATAAAGAACAATATAAAAACCAGTAATTATTACACCGAGCATCCAGGCAAAAATCCCTCTGGATGTTAATGAACTATGCCAGTTGTGATTGTTTTTTACACCAGCCGTTTCGTTTAAGTATTTTCTTAGAATATAAATAAGAGAGCCTGCAACTGACAAACCGATGCTTAATGAAAAAAATAATATTGAATTTTGGCTTCCCCCACCAAATGCGGCTATAAGAAACAGTAGAAGGCCAACTGAAAAAAGAATTAATCCTATTTTTTGAATTGCATCTGTTTCCAAAGGATTGGGATTACTAATGCTAATTGATTCGTTATTTTCCATTGGATTAATTATTTGAATATTTTGTTAGTAAACTCCCGATTTTTTAATTTAAGAATCTTACCTAATTGCTGATTATATTTTTCTATAATTTTAGGTTCATGTTTCCGGTAAAATTCCGGGTTGAAATTTGCCTCACGTAAATGTTCAATCACATAATCTATTCTCCTGCCATCAGAGAGCCATTGGTCAAAGACTTCATGTCGCATCCGTATTCCAAATACATTTATTCCAATCAGATGTTCGGTAATTTTATCATAAATAACTCTGAAACTGATTTTGCCATTTGGATGTTCCCAATAAAATGCTGCTTCATTTTCCTTTAATGTATTTCCAACCCATCCGTATGTTTGATACTCTATATCAAAGAATTTAGCTGAATTAAACCAGTGTCCTGGCGAATAAGCTGAATGCTCACCGCAAATTGTTTTAGCAAGCGTTTCCCCATGCATACGTCCGGTGTACCATACTTGTTCAATGAGTTTTCTTCCTTCCGGTGGGACATTAAACTCGGCACAATCACCAATAGCATATACACACGGCACATTCGTTTCAAAATATTCATTTACCAAAATACCACGCTTGGTTTCAATGCCGGAGTTTTTTAAAAAATCAATATTGGGGCTAACGCCAACTGTTAAACCCACAAACTCACACTTTATTTCTTCTCCTTTTCCGGTAATAATAGAATGAACCCGTCCGGTTGAATCTCCCTTTATTTCTTTCAGCTCTGTATCGAGCTGAAGCTCTATATGATGTTCCCGGATATGACGATTAATCATCTTCGCTTCTTCAACAGGTAATATATTGCCCCAAAAGTTTTTCTCCCGTACAAGTAAGGTTACAGGGATATCTCGTGAGCGAAGCATTTCTGCCATCTCAATCCCAATTAATCCCCCACCAACAATCACAGCCCTTGAGATGTTTTTGGTGTTTTCTTCCATTTGCTCTAAATCCTGTAAATTATATAAGCCTTGAACACCTTTTAAATCTTGTCCAGGCCAGCCAAATTTGTTGGATTTGGAACCGGTGGCAAGTACAAGTGTATCATAGTGAAGTGATGAACCATCGGGAAACAGGAGCAACTTTTTATTTGTATCAACCTTCTCTACAAAATTCTTAACGAGGTCTATTCTGTTTTTCTTCCAAAAGTCATCCTCATAAGGCTTAGTATGTTCAAATTTCATGTGACCCATATAGATATACATGAGTGCAGTACGCGAAAAGAAATGATCGGATTCGGAAGAAATAACGGTGATTTGGTTTCGGCTCAGTTTTCGCAAATGCTTTGCACAGGTGATCCCTGATATCCCATTTCCAATGATTACGATATGTTTTCCCATGTTATTGATGCACAATTTTCTGATGTCAATAGTATCTTTCATTTCGCATTATGTATAAGTCCATTTCCCTTTCAGCGGGAACAATCTCTTTTTCTTCTCTCATAATTATTTCCGTATCATCATTCAATACTGATTCTTGTATGTTATAGGGTCTAATGAGCCTTTTGTAGAGTATTGAAAGTTTGGCTGGTTTAACTCCAATTTTATAAAGAGAAAAAACAAGAAGGTTAGAAAGATTCACCCGCAGATAACTGTTATTGCTGTATTTCCTTGCTGAAACAATCGCTTCTTTTGGAATAATATATAACCCATGACCACTTTTTCTCAGGCGAGTTACAAGATCAAAGTCTTCCATTATCACATGACCTTGGTCAAATCCTCCAAGCTGTTTAAATAATTTCTTTTCTATGTATAAGGACTGGTCGCCTCCTCCACTGAAAATGCCATTGAACCGGGTGAAATATGAATTAATAGACAACAATTGTTTATTAGAATCAAAGCGAAACCGAAAACAACCGGCCTTTTTATTTTGTGATACAGCATTTCGTATTTCTGTTACAAATTCAGCAGGGGGAAGCATATCGGCATGGACAAAATAAAGAATATCCCCCGTTGAATGATTTGCGCCTAAATTCATTTGAACTGCACGACCCTTGGTTTCCGAATCAATAACAGTTGCTCCGACTTCTGTTGCGATTTGTGAGGTGTTATCAGAACTTCCTCCGTCACTTACAATTATCTCGTGCAAATCTTTTCCACCATGCTTACGCAAGTGAAGTATCAGCTTTTTAATAGTTGCAGCCTCATTAAGTGTGGGTACGATAACGCTGATTTTCATATTACTCATTTAAGTTCCAATCATAATCAAGGTGAGTTATTTTAGCATTCGTATTGATTTTGACAGGAGTATATTTATTGAGAAAGTCAATCAACGATCCATTCTTTGTAAAGTCCATTTTATACCAATCAAATAATTTCGAGAGCTGTGGATTTGTGGCGGAAACTTTATTCCTGGAAGTGTCTTTCAAAAAGACTTTAGCCTGGTTATCGAGTTGTTGGTCAAGTTTTGCAGGATCGTATACCTCGTTAAGAAGTGCGGGACATGATTTGGATGCACATACAATGGCAAAATGAATTCGTGGATCATCAAACTTTTTTCTAAGCTGACCATGTTCTATGTTATTCAAATCCATTTTTTCTTTCCCGATAAATATGAATTTAACATCCCAGGGAGTGTTCACAAAAGGAATTTGAATACTGCTGCCTATTTCTTTTATACTTTTTATCGGATAGTATTTTGCAATCAATTTTATGGTGAAGGCATTGTAAGCATTTATCCAAAATGCTTTTTGTTCATTCACCGACCATGTTTTTTCGTTGGGAGGATTGTTGGTAAGTAGTTTCAGGTATTTGTTGAACTCAACGCTATCCTTTATAAATCCTTTATAATTAACCTTCCCATCGGCAGTAACATTCTTTTTTAAAAGATTATTCCATATTTCATGCGAAGGTGCTTTCCCGTTTCCCTGAAAGACAGCGGAGCTACATTGTTGGAATAGAAGGGAAAGAAATAATGCAAAAATTATCTTTTTCATTTGTCAGATGTTTTTGATTAATAAAAATATTGCTCCGCTTATCAATGCTGCGACAGGTAATGTGAGTACCCATGACAACAATATGCCTGAGATCACTTTTATATTGGCTTTTTTTGTTGCTGTACCTATGCCGAATAATGAACCCACAGAAACGTGCGTGGTGGATACCGGCAAACCATTGAAACTTGCCGTTGAAACAAGTAATGCGGTAACTAAGTTTGCTGTAAATCCCTGTCCATGATTCATTTCAGTAATTTTTTTACTCATGGTTTCTCCCACTTTTTTTGCGTTTAGCAAACCACCGACAGCAATGGCAATTGCTATGGAAGCAGCACCAAGCCTTATATCTAATGTTTGTATAAGAAGAAGTAATCCAACCATTTTAGGAGTGTCGTTCAGTCCTCTCGCAAAACTCACGGCTCCTGCACTTATGTAATGTGAAACATCAAGTACCTTTTGTGCTGATATACCTATAATGGTTCCATTGTATTGTTCTGTGCAGGATTGGATGGTTCCTGTTTGTACTTTGTGTGTTGATGAGCCTTCAACAACAATTAAACTTGGTTGTTTTATGCCAAAGGCGATAACAACTGGCTGTTGTTCTGTAACACAAATACAGGATTCTTTTGTTATCCCGGATCGTTTTCGGGCATTGGAAAAAAAATAATAAAGGATAAGGCTTATGATTGCTGCAAAGAATGGGCTTGCAATCAGAGGAAGAAAGAAAGAATTGCCTAATTTTCCAAAATTGAATTCACTGCCTACCGCCATTAAACCAACTCCAGTAAGTGCTCCCACTAATCCATGTGTTGTGGAAACAGGCATTCCAATTTTTGTTGCTATCAATACCGTTAGCGCAGCACCCATAGCAACAGCAATGGCAAACTGCGGGGTAGAAATCAATTCATCAGGGACAAGACCTTTACCTGAAAAGTTTTTTACCAAAGCAGATGCGAAGAAAATGGAGACAATTGAGCCAAGAGCTGTTGTAATAGTTGCCCAATTAATTGCTTTTTTATAATCGGTTGTGCCGCTGCCGAATAATGTAGCAACCCCTTTGAAATTATCGTTTGAGCCATTGGAGTAAGCTAAGAAGATTGCTGCAATAAAAATTAATATATAAATCATAGCATAAACTATTTTCTACCGTAAAAGTAGCGTTGCAGCTTTTTTTTAACTGTCTGCTAACCGACAATCTCCACTTTTAAAATGCTTCTGTTATTGTAAGATAAAAGCCACTGGATTTGTACCCTAAACCGTAATCCATCCGTATGTTTATTTTTTGTTTTTTATCCAGTAAAAATCTTAACCCTGCTCCATAGTTATATCTGAAATTTTGAATGCTGGTATTTGATAGTTTATCAGCAACAACTCCGTATCCTCCAAATCCAACCAGTCCCATGCGCCAAAATAAAGGAGCCCGATACTCCACCTGCAAAAGCATCAGGTTTTTATCCCGGTATTTGCCTTCAAAGTAACCACGCAGTTTTTTGGTTCCTCCTATAACTGCCATTTGATGAAAGGGGACATCTCCGGTCATAAATATTCCCACTCCGTTTACTGCCAGTACATGATTTTTAAAAAAGGAAAAATAGGTGCTTAAATCAAAAGAAATACGAGAGTATTCAAATTGACTTCCTGTAAGAGAATTCTCTCCATACAGCATTGTTTCCAGAAGAACACCCTTAGAGGGAAAGAAAATATTATCCCGTGAATCGTAGTTTAATAAAACACCTAATCCTGAAACCCGCCCACCATTAAAACCGCTTGGCTTATCTGTTGCAAGGGAGGCACTCGTATCACGAAGGCTCACTTTAAAATCGTCATATACATAACGAATACCACCATAAACGTTCGACTTTATTTTTCTTAACGCATTTATTCTTAATCTTGGAAAATCAGCATCATATTTTTCCAGGTAATCAACAGGAAATTCATTACCGGTTCCAAAATAATTGAAAACATACCGGAAATATCCAACCTCTCCGTATAGCCAATATTTTCTGTTTTTCAGAAATAGCTGATAGGGCAGATAAATCAATACTTGTTTGAGCTGCGTATAGGCAAAACCAAATGTTACACTTGATCGCCTTGCACCAATGGAATCATTTTTAAAATTGAATGTGAGTAGTCCCGCAGCCCCAATACCAAACTTGGTGTCAGGAGAATAGAAAAATATCGGAAAGGCGGAGAGCTTTGGTTTATTGATTTTAAGCGAATCATCGGCAAGTGCATTTATCGAGATTGAGCTAAAAATAATTAGCCCCAGGAAAAAGACATTTTTAGGCATTTAGTGATTTGATAGTATTAATAAAAATTTTAGAAAGGACTTTATCAGCTTTTCCGGCAACTGCAATAATTTCAGCAATATCAACGGGTTTTAAATTGTCAGGATCACATTCATCTGTAATAACGGATATGGCAGCACAAGGCAGATTCATGTGGTTGGCGACAATTACTTCAGGTACGGTTGACATGCCAACCATATCTGCACCAATCTTTCCCAAAAAGCGATACTCCGCACGAGTTTCAAGATTAGGGCCTGTAACAGAAGCATAAACACCTTTTTTCAGAGAAATGTTTAACTCAGATGAAACTCTTATAAGTAAATCATTAATTATAGAAGAATAAGGACAGCTCATATCAGGAAAACGGGAGCCGAGTTCATCAAGATTAGCTCCTACCAGGGGATTTCCATTTTGAAGGTTAATATGGTCATCTATTAACACAAGATCGCCTTTCTTGAAATTCTTGTTTATTCCGCCTGCTACATTAGAAAGTAAAAGATGTTTAATTCCGAGCATTTTCATTACCCGTATTGGGAAGGTAATCTGCTGCATGGTATATCCTTCATACAAGTGAAAGCGCCCTTGCATGGCAAGCACTTTTTTACCTTCTATGATTCCATAAATTAGTTTCCCTTTATGAAATTCAACAGTTGAAACCGGAAAGTTTGGTATTTCGGAATAATCAATTGTTTGTTCAATTTGAATATGTTGTGTAAGCTCTCCAAGTCCCGTTCCGAGAACAATTCCGACTGAAGGCTCAGACACACCTGCGCTTTTCAGAAAGCCTGCTGTTTCTTGTATTTTTTGCATCATATTTCTTAACACATTCTTTAAAATCAGATCATTCTATATCCCATTGAATTTGCCCTGATAAGCAAATCCGCAAACGCATCATTTGTTTCATGGTCGCGAAATCCTCCTGCATAGTGAAATGCTCCCCGCATGATGAACATTGTTTGAATACTGGTAGTCGCGATCTTGCCGCTGAAACAGGCAAAAAATTTGCTTAGAGATAAATAAACTTTATCGCTCCATCTTTTCTTACCAATTATTCCGGTCATATACTTGGTTTTAACAGCATATAAAATTCTTTCATCAAAATGGGGGGGAGGAAAACAACCAGGCTTTATAAAATAAAGCACATCAGCTTTTGCCTGGAAAGCTCCAATCTCCATTTGTGTTTTGGTATCTCTTGGTTTGCTCAGGTATAGCTTGGCATGGGCTTTTTCAGCCACTTTTACAGTATTATCAGTACTGAATGAATCCACTACTATAATCTCCTCTATGTTTCGTTTTTGCGTATGAATGTTAATGTATTCAAGCAATTCAGCGATATACTGTTCTTCGTTGTATGTCGGAATGATAATACTGATTTTCATTTTTCAAACAGGTTTTTGTGTACTTCTAAATCTTTTTCTTCATCAATATCGGATAAGGTCGGAAGCAGTTTCATGCTGACGTTAAGTTGGGACACGTCCAGCAGAGTATCCAGCAACACATTCTCCGTACTCCAGTGCTTATTAATGAAAAATTCTTTATAAAGTTTTCTCATACCAAGCAGGTAATAACCTCCGTCTTTAGCAGGGCCAATTACAATTTCATTATCGTAAAGTATATCAAATGCATCCGTTATGATATGCTCATTCAAGTCCAGGCAATCACTTCCAATGATAACAACACTTTTATATTGGTTTGAAAAGGTTTGTTTAAACGCATTATACATTCGTTCACCGAGATCATTTCCACTTTGAACAAATTGATTAAACTTTGCCTTCCTCCACTTATCGGTTTCTTCAATATAATCTGAATAAAAAATGGCTTTATCACAATCCACCCTTTTTGCAATTGTAAGCGTGTGATCGAGCAATACTCTATAAACTTCCAATGCTTTTTCATCACCCACAGTTTTAGCCAAACGGGTTTTAACCCTGCCTCTTTGAAGGTTCTTTACAAAGACCATTAATAATTTATCAGTTGCCATATACTTTTTCTCCCTTTATTAACCACTTCCCCCACAACTTAGAATACGCATGGATTTTATTCGTCTGTATATTATTCTTATCAACCACCGGGTAATCATTGTTCACCCACTCGAACATCCCACCATATAAATTATATACATTAGTGTATCCACTCGATAATAATTTTTCTCCTATACGTTCACTTCGGTAACCAACAGAGCAGTAAACAATGATTCGGGTATTTTTCGGAATTTTTTTCAAACTATCCATTTCAAAATGATCGTATCCAACGTGTATTGCTTTACTGATATGACTTACTGTAAATTCTTCTCTTTCCCTGGTGTCAAGGATAATTATGGTAGAATCCCTTTTCGTTTCAAAAAGCAACTGTTCTGATTTTACAATTGGCACTGTATTCTTATACAGCAACTTCAACATACTATGATACTCCTTTTCCTGTGTACAGCCCGTGAAGGAAATCACAATAAATAAAAGCAGTATGTTTAATTTTTTTATCATCCTTTAAATTATTGTACCCTGGCAACTTGATCCTGCGCCAGCAGTACAACCGTAACAATGTTGATTTAAAACAATACTTCTCTCTTGCAATTTTTCAGCATTGAATTCGCTGATGTGTTTTGGCGAGCCATTTCCTGTTGGCAGCTCCAGCATTTGATTGAAATCACAGTCGAATAATTTACCATTCCAGCTGACCGAAAGCGTATTTCGACACATCAATCCATCTATTGTAGCTGGATTAAACGAATTCACAAGTTTTTCCATGTATGCTTCATATTTACCGGCAGCCAGCAGGTATTCTAAAAATCTGCTTATAGGAAGGTTGGTGATAGTATAAAGACTGTTGAATTCAATACCAAAGTTTTCAAGAAGGATTCTTTTATAATCCGATTGAAGTTTATCCTGTGCTGGTGGTAAGGAAGCTCCGATTGGATTATAAACCAAATTCAATTCAAGCCCTGTTTCATCTTTGCCGTATCCTACATTATTTAACATTTTCAGGGCTTCAATAGATTTTTGGAACACCCCGTTTCCTCTTTGTTTATCTGTGTTCTCGGCTGTATAGCAGGGAAGGGAAGCAATTACTGTTACTTTGTATTTTGCAAAAAACTCAGGATAAGAATGATACTTTTTATTAGAAACAAGAATGGTTAGGTTGCTTCTAACAATGGTTTTTACGCCAAGTTTTGAAATTTCCTCTACAAACCAAATTAAATCAGGATTCATCTCCGGTGCGCCTCCTGTAAGGTCAACAGTATGGACAGACGGTGCTTGGCGAAGTGCATCGAGGCAATGTTGCATGGTTGCCCTGGTCATGATCTCCTTTCTGTCCGGGCCAGCATCTACATGGCAATGAGTACAGGTCTGATTACACATCTTTCCTACATTTACCTGCATTATTTCCAGTTCGGCAGGTTTTAAGCCGGATATACCATAGGTTTGGAGTTTATCTTCAAATCTGGTTACAAGGCTTTCCTCGCCAGTACTTATTTTTTCAAGTACCTCTAACTGATACTGAGCGCTTGAAAATTTATTGCCTTGAGCTTTCAGAGATTTCATCTTTTCTATTTTGATAACAAAATTATGTAGTGTGCTTGTTTATAATTGTCGGCTAAACGACTTAATTATATTTTAATGCGAGGGCGATCTATGCAAACCACCTCTGTTGAAATCAGTAGGTAAAGCTTTTATCTTGCTTGATAGACCGCAAGTTCTATTAAAAATACAGGAATCCATAAACTGCCTCAGTGGTTGGAGAGATTCAAAAAATGTGAATTAAAAGAAAATGAAATATATGAATCAATATTTTATCTCAGGGAATTTTTTCAAAGCATCTTCCAACGTACATGTAAACTTAATTTCAAATTCCCGGATATAGAATTCGTGTCTAAGATATATTTTCCGTTTGCTCAAAAGGTCATTTGGAATCTCCTTCGAAGCAATAAGTTTAAGATTTAAAAGAAGATTCTTTACATCTGCTTCTTCAAATGGCACTCCATAGGGGACAATAGGTCGTTCTATGGTAGGAAAAGGATCGTGCTTTTTTGAAAGTAGAAATTGTTCGTGAACAAATTTCAGATGACCACTTTTCCCGCGAATATTTAAACTCTTATTGCAAATAGGGCATTCCCACATAGCAGCAGGCTTTCTTTTACTCGGGTAATTTTTTGTAGCCATAATTTTAGGAGTTTGAATTACTCGAGTAAATGTAAAAAATATTTCATAGATGGCATCCCCATTTTACTTAATTTCTATAAAAGGCATTAGCTCATTTATTAATTGCATATCTTTGAGAAAAAAGTTAGATATTGTGGGCAGGCAGTCTGATATAATGAACCAAGATTATCCAATGCCCTGATATAATCAGGGTGATTTTCTCCAAACATTGTTTTGTATGACTCTAAAGCTTCTTTCAGTAATTTTTCAGCTGGGTTAAATTTTTTATTTTTTGTATAGACACATCCTAAATTTTCAATATAATCGGTATACATCAACGGATCTTCTTTTTTATTCAGCTTAACTTTATCAATGACCTCTTCCAACATTTTTTCCGCAACCTTTGTTCGACCAAGATTATGATATAACATAGCAAGGTTTTGTTTGGTGCGCAAATATGAATCGTGGTTTTCACCGATTAATTCTTTTTTGAGTTTTAATGTTTTCAAATAGGCTTCTTCACTTTTAGCATACATT
Organism: uncultured Bacteroidia bacterium; assembly: GCA_964593555.1. Taxonomy (GTDB): domain Bacteria; phylum Bacteroidota; class Bacteroidia; order JAFLBG01; family JAFLBG01; genus CAZQIC01. The sequence goes on from CAZQIC010000103.1 coordinate 16,737, forward strand.
CCTGTGTGACCATATAAAAATGCCAGATCATTTTGTATGGTAGAATATGGATAGCTTTCTTCGCCGAACACTTTAAGTTTCACCTTCTCTGCTATTAAAAAATATCGTCCGGCATCATCGTATGCCTCCATATCAGCATATAGATTGCCAAGATTTTGAGTGCAGGTTGCGTAATTCTCGTGGTACTCTCCAACGGTTTTCAAAAAAACACTCGCTGCCATTAGATAATAATTTTCGGCAAGTGGATAGTTTGCAAGGTCATGATAAAAACTTGCCATGTTATTAAGTAGTAAACCGTAATCTTCAATAGTAGTCAGTTTATTATCTTCAAGTATCTTTTTACTTTTCAGAAGATTTATTTCGGCTTCCTTATATTTGGCCTGGGATCTCTGGGTTTCGGCAAGACCGCCTAACAATGTTGCAGTTAGAAAATCATTTTCAGGATTAATTTCCTTTTTGTAGTCTAGCGCCTTGTAAAAATATTTTTCAGCATCTTCCCCCATTCCGGCAAACATATAGCCAGTTGCAATATTATTCATCAATTCTATATAATCCGTGCTTTTATCCCTGCCCGGCTTTTGCACAATTGTTTCTGCGGACAGCAGGTCGGTTACGCCTCCTATAATATCGCTATTGGCAATTTTATAAAGCCCACGATGGCCAAGAATAAAGCCATAATCACTGTGCTGTTTGCCTACTTTTTCTTCGGCAAGTTTTAACGCCTGTTCACTCGTATTGAGCGCTTCAACAAATTGATCTTTAGCATAAAGTTCTTCTGCTTTTTTTTGGAGATCGAGATACTCCTGTGCCTGAATAATCAGTGAGCAGAAAAAAAAGATCACAGTAAATAGTAACACCTTTTTCATTGCTGTTAATTTACTTCAAAAATTTAAAATATAATGAAGATTTACTTAGCGTAATTCACCGCGCGGGTTTCCCTTATTACGGTAACTTTTACCTGCCCGGGATAAGTCATTTCTGTTTGTATACGTTGAGAAATATCAAACGAAAGTTTTTCAGCATCCTTATCGCTTACTTTTTCGCTGCCAACAATAACACGCAATTCTCTTCCTGCCTGTATTGCATAGGTTTTTTCAACGCCCTGGTATGAAAGTGCAAGCGCTTCAAGATCTTTTAATCGTTTAATATATTGC
>CAZQIC010000104.1:0-9284 GCA_964593555.1 uncultured Bacteroidia bacterium
CAAGATATTCTCTTAAATATTATAAAGACAAATAACATGGTGATTATTAACCAAAAAGGCACTGTAATTATTCTGTTAACTGTTGTCATAATTATTATTCTCTATTTCTTTCGTCAACCCATTATGTGTTATTATGGAACAAAATATACTGATGGTTTTAGCCAGGAAAAATTTGATAAAATTCAGATTGGAATGACGAAAGCAGAGGTTATACAACTGCTTGGAGAACCATTTTATAAAAGTGAAAATGACTCGCTTTTATGGAAGAATATTGATAGTACCTGGTTTAACTATCATGAGCCAAATGGTAATAGTACTAGATGGCATTATACCAAAGGAGTTACTTTTAAAAACGACATGGTTGTTTCAAAAAAAGATTGTTGTTCTCATTGGTAGGGTGAAGTTTTATCCCCTGCTGGTCGGGGCATTCGCCTGGACCATTAATTAAATTTTTATTACATCTATGACCCCATCCAGCGGGGTCGAATATAATATTTTTATTGTGGACTTGAGAGGGTCGAGGCAGATGCCCCGCCAGCGGTTGTAGGGTTATAGGGGAAAAAGGAAAACCTTAAACGAATCCAGAGGATTCACACCTTTATAAAAAGCTTAATCTATAAAGTTCGACTCCGGCCGGAGTCGCAGATTTAGTACTAGTTGTTTTATAAATGTATGATGCCTCTGGCATCAATACAATAAGAAATCACAAGGAGTTGCACCCAAAAGTTTGCTCCCTTAACCTGACGCCAGTGCGAAGTCTCGAGATGTAGCGTTGCATTTGTGAAAGATACCTGTTGTCCCGGGCTAAACATTTGAAAAAGGTGTGGATTATATAACTCTCTCCTAAAGTTGTGTAATACATCCGGGTTAGAGGCTGTTTATCTTCACATTAGTGAAAATTATTCACAACTGTTCCGCCGGTAGCGGAAATTAATAAAACACAAATGATTCAATTAAAAAAAATAGTTACAGCAGTTGCGCTGGCAGCGATTGCATTAGTTGCCGGATGTAAAAAGGAATACTCTCCGGAGCCGACACCTACAACACCAACAACACCTACAATTACAGCAAAAAGCCCAAACAGCGGTGCAGCTAACGTGGCACTCAATAAAGTAATATCCGTTACGTTCAGCGAAGCAATGGATCCTTCAACTATTACTAGTTCTACTTTTTCCTTAAAGCAAGGCACTACAGTGGTTACGGGTACTGTGAGTTATTCAGGAACTACGGCCACATATACACCTTCAACGGCCCTTACTCCAGGTGCGGTTTATTCAGCTACTATAACTACGGGGGCTAAAAGTGCTGCAGGAATTTCGCTTGCCGCTAATACCACGTGGAACTTTACAACCGGAAGCAATCCAACAGGCCTTGCAGTTGTTGGCTTAGGAGCGGCCGCCAATTATGTTATCCTTGCTAAAACCGCCATCAACAATAACCCGACTTCCGCTATTACAGGTGATTTAGGATTAAGTCCGGCAGCTACATCTTATATCACAGGGCTTTCTATAACGAATGCAACTGGATATGCCACTTCTGCACAGGTAACGGGAAATATATATGCCGCAGACATGGCAAGCCCAACACCTATTAACCTTACAACGGCGGTGAACGATATGACGACGGCCTATAACGATGCAGCAGGGCGCACTTCTCCTGATTTCTCTGAGCTTGGCACCGGCAACATTGGTGGCAAAACACTTACGGAGGGGCTTTATAAATGGAGCAATACTGTTACTGTACCTACAAACATAATAATTTCAGGAAGCTCAACGGATGTTTGGATCTTCCAGATAGCAGGAAACCTTACTGTAAGCTCAGGAGTAAAAATTACACTAAGCGGAGGAGCACAAGCCAAAAATATTTTCTGGCAGGTTGCAGGCACAGTAAGTGTTGGCACCACAGCTCAATTTAAAGGTGTGGTATTGTCCATGACAGGTATTTCCCTTGCTTCGGGTGCAAAATTTACAGGTCGGGCCTTAGCACAAACCGCTGTTATTCTTGATGGTAATATTGTAACTATGCCGTAATGATATAGCAGATTATCTCTCAAGAAAAATAGGATGGAGAAATCAAACCCTCAACAAACCACGAAAACCCCTGGCGGCATAATATGATTCCGCACCGTTGTGATATAGAAAAATAGTATTGTAACGACGATCACAAAATAATGCTCCGCGAAGTTCTCTAATTTCATCAGGTGTTTTTACCCAGCTCGATGTTTTCATATCGAACTCTCCATATTGCTGCAATTCACGGTATTGTTCTTCTGTTAAAAGTTCAATGCCCATGTTAGCGGCCATTTCAACAGCGCTGTTTTTGGGTTTGTGTTCTTTTCTCGATTGAAGTGCATCATCATCGTAACAAACACTTCTGCGGCCTTTCGGACTTTCTTCCGCGCAATCATAAAAAACGTATGCACCTGTTTTTTTATCATGAGAGATCACATCAGGTTCGCCGCCTGTTTGTTCCATTTCATTAAGCGACCACAATTTCCCAGGATTAGCCTCCAGCTTCGCTTGTAGCTTTGCCCACTCAATACCCTTATGACGTTTCATGTTTTTTTCAAAACGTGTTTTTAACGTGCTGAGTAGTTCTATGCTTTGTTTTCCGGATAATTCTTTTTTATTGCTTTTCATGTTTGAATATTTTCTCTGTTGAATTAATCATCAAATCCTTTTCCACTCATAATTTTTGGTGCATACTTTTTAATTCTTGCCTCTCGTGTTGCGGATTGTTTGGCTGAAGAAAAATGCAATAGGTATCCTCTTTGTCGTCCAGGCGTTAAGGCGTAAAAGGCTTTTTTCAGTGCGGCGCTTTTATCTAATTTCTTTTTAAACTCATCGGGCATATTAAATTCCTTTGTTTTTTTCAACTCCACTTTCAATCCTTTTTTTTCCACATCGACGGCTTCTTTAATGTAAGCTTTCAAAACGGTTTTCATTTTTACAATTTCCTTAACATTAGTGAACCGTATCTGGCGCGCCGCCTGTACATTCGCTGTTTGCTGTATAAGAATACCTTTGGCATCTTTTAACAAAGCGCCTTTGAAAAATAAATACGCGCAGTATTCTTTAAACACATGTATTAAAACAATATTACTGCCCTCAAGTGTATAGCAGGGGCAGCCCCATTTCAATTCTTCGTTCAGTCCGCAATCAAGAACAATTGTTCGCAGTGCTTCAATCTCCCGCCCAAACGACTGTTCAGTCGGGCGGGCCTCCTGCCGTTTGCTATGCTTTACAAAGTACCAATCGACTTTAGGATTTGTTGCTTTCATTTATTTATTCATTTATTGGTTAACCGGAACAATTTTTCTATTTGCCGGTCGGAAATACCAAGATACAACAGTAAGAATTAATAATAATGTTGGTCCAATAAATTCTGTGGCAATATCACTTAAAGCAAAATGAGAAATAACTGCGCCGGACATAACGAAAAAGAAGCCGGCATAAGCCCATTCCTTAAGTAAAGGGAATTTAGGAATGAGTACTGTTACAACTCCCAGAATTTTCCATACGCCCAGTATGGTTAGAAAATAGAGAGGATAACCCAGGTGTGTCATCATATCTACTTCTTCTTTTAGTTGAATTAATTGTACTATTCCACTTGATGTCATTCCTAGTGCAAGCCAGATGGTGGCGATCCAATAAATAATTTTGTTTCTTTTTTCCATTGGTTTTTATTTTAATTTGCTTACGATATCTTGTATCCGGTTATGTGCAAAGTTTATGCCCTGCGCAAAAGGTAATTGTAATATCTGGTCCCTGAGGGCAATTGACTTGTACACCACATGCATATTGAGTTTACTACTATCTTCGGTAAGTTTTTCGAATTCTAAAAACTCTAACTGAACACCAAAAGGCGTATTCTCCATTTCAAATGTCCGCGTGATCTTTTTGTTTGTAACAAACTCATGAATTGTTCCATTGAACCTGTGCTTGTTTCCTTTAGGATCGGTTGTTTCAAATTGATAGCTACCGTGTTTTTTATTCTCCAGCTTGAGTACTTTTGTCCCCATCCATTGTTCAACAATTGCTGGATCTTCATACGCTTGAAAAAGTAATTCCAGGGGCAGATCGAATGCCCTTGTTATTGTTAATTCCTGTTTGCCGTCTTCGGCGTGGATTCTTGTCCGCCCACGCGGCGGGCTTGTTTTTTGTTCCATATTACTACTCAGGATTTATTTTTTTTATTTCGGTATGCATGAATCTTCGACTGCATGATGGATTCTAATTTGTTGAATCTATCATCCCACATTTTTCGGAACGGCTCAAGAAAGGAGGCTATTTCTTTCATTTTTTTGGGATTTAAATGATAATGAATTTCTCTGCCGCTTTGTTCCTGGTTCAGCAATTCGCACTCGGTAAGTATTTGCAAATGTTTTGAAACTGTGGGCCTTGCTGTATCAAAGTTGGAAGCTATTGCACCTGCTGTCATGGACTGTGAGGCTACTAATAACAATATAGCCCTCCTTGTAGGGTCAGCTATGGCTTGAAAAACGTCTCGTCGTAAGTTCATTATGTAGCTATTTGACTACAAATATATATGAAGTTATTTGACTACGCAAATTTTTCTATGTTTTTCAGTAGGGCTATGTTTACCGTACTTGTTTTTCATAGGTATACAGTTTAAATTGCGCTCCAAAATTTAGATTGTGCAGACCATTTGTATAAGAGCGAAGCGCCTCTCAATTAACATCGACTTGTTAAAAAGCTGTTTACAACGGGTTAATAAGTCATATGCAAATGCAATATTTTTGCACCGTATGAACGATATACTAAAAGTAGTTGAGTTTTCTAAAGAAAATGAAACGTACTTGAAGTTAATCCCTGAGGAAGGGATTTCTATTCCAGATACTCGGAATGAGAAACAGGATGGAGGGGGCAAACCCGAAAAAGCCTCCCTGTTTATTGTATTCCTGATGCTTTTCCTGCTGTCATTTTTTTACCTGGTGCTGGGTGTAACTGCTGCATATTCTCAGCCGGCCGAATATAAAATGTCGCGCACAGAATATGTAGAAAAATACAAAGATGATGCTGTAAAGGAAATGTTATTGAATGGTGTACCGGCAAGCATCACTCTTGCGCAAGGAATGCTGGAGTCGGATAATGGTAACAGCGGACTTGCAGTATATGCGAACAATCACTTTGGAGTAAAATGTCATGCCGATTGGACGGGCCCTACTTTTATACAGGATGATGACACAAAGGATGAGTGTTTTAGAAAATATGCAAGTGTGTTGGATTCATATACTGATCATTCTCTTTTTTTAAAAACAAGGAGCCGCTATTCATTTTTATTTACGATGCGGAGTGATAACTATAAAGAGTGGGCGAGGGGCCTGAAAAGCGCCGGTTATGCAACGGATCCGAATTATGCCGAAAAGCTGATACAAATAATCGAACAAAATGGTTTGTCTAAATATGATGTGGTAGGAGAGCTGCCGAACATAGAAGCGTTGAATACAAAAGGTAAAAATGCTTCTGTAAAACCAACACATACGTATGAAATTCTAAAAAAAAATAAAAGAAAATATTTTGTTGCTAAATCCGGAGATACCTTTAACGGAATAAGCAATCAGTTTAAAATAGAATTGTACGATTTGTACAAATACAACGATTGTGATGAGTACGCTAATTTAAAGCAAGGAGCAAAAATTTATATTGAACCAAAAAGAAGAAAAGGCGATGTTGAAACGTATATGGTTAAAAAAGGAGATACCATGTATTCTATTGCTCAGGAACAAGGAATAAAACTGAAGTCCCTATACAAGCGCAATCATCTGAAGCGGGGCTCACAGCCTGCTGTTGGTGATAAAATAAAATTACGCTGAGACCAGATTCATTAGTAACAAAAGGCCGTTTTGGCCTGATGTTACTGATGACAAGTGATCTAGTAATCCTTTTGCACCTTTTATAGTAATTATCGAAAGAATTAAGCTGTTCAGCCAGCTTTTAAAATCTTTGTTCGCTCCTACAGGGTGAGAATATAGGTTAGTTTTGCCTTTGTATTTCCGCATACATTATGTCGAACATGATTCACCGCATTATTTGGATTAATAATTACAAACAAAGTCTGCCACAAGTTCCTGCTGAACGGTCATTATCCGCGGGCATTGCGGGCATCGCGGGTGGTTTAGGAGTAACCGCAGGCTTTGGGTTATAAGTATCGTAACATATATGGAGAGAGCATCTCCCGCAAAAGCTTTCTGCCGGTAAACTTGCCGCTGGGCCACAGAATGATATTGAAAAAAATCCTCCATTAATTGTTTCGCTTTGCTTTTTTTCTAAAGAAGTTACAAAACTGCTTACTGCTAAATTATTGAGATTTAATTTGTGAGATTTCATCGTATTATAGTTTTAAGGTATTGACTTTTAATTTTATTGTTTGACTCAACAAAACAATATCCCTCCATTTATTGGCTAAAAATGGAGGGATATTTGTGTAATTCAACCCTGTTTAAATCGCATCAAAATTATCTTATTGGGCATACACGGTATCGGGTAAAGCTGGTGCTGCCTGGATTTTTGGTGGACAGAAGAGTTCTGCTGTACATATCAGTTGACTTGCAAGACCCGCAGTAGCTACACAAAACCTCAAACTCACAGGTAAACATACCCTTGCAGTAGCTAAAAGACCAGCAGAAATAAGTGGTAGTGAGGTACCACCATCAATAGTATTTTTTTCATTTGAATCTAACGAAGTAACAAAGCTATTTACTTGTAATTCTTCGAGGTTTAATTTTTTATTTTTCATGTTGTTTAGTTTTATTTTGTTTGTTATTTTGTTTATTGTTTGATAATTCAAAGCTACCGTGAAGAAGGAGGAGTGGGTAGCCTAAATATAGTTTATTGGTGTAATTCAAAATGAGCAAAAATATGTTATTTTGATAATTTCATTAGTTAAATTAATATAAATTAGTGCTATTCAAACGTTAAAAAATGACAGCTACAGATGATCGTTTTCAGTTCATTGGCTCCCTTTCAAGAACCGAAAACGATATTTTAAAGTATTTGCTTCAAAACATAATTTTATATTTTTTGATGATATAAAAAAGTGGTAAGCAGATAGCGAGATGCAGAGAGGGCTTGGCGTACCGGCAAGCATCACCCTTGCGCTGGGCATGTTGGAATCGGCGCACTTGCTGTATATGCAAACAATCATTTTGGAGTAAAGTGTCATAGCGATTGGAAGGGCTTCGCATACATTCAAGATGATGATACGAAGGACAAGTGCTGCAGGAAGTATTCGAGCGTACGGGATTAGTCATTTAAAACTGAAATGTACAATCTCTGAAAGTGCAATGATACGATGGCCATTATTTTATAAAACAGGGAACTAAAATTTATATCTAATCCAAAAGAAGAAAAAAATAGGTTGAAACTTATGTTGTGAAATTACGCTGAGACCATTCGATCGATCAACAAACAAGTCCCCATACTATTGTGTGAGGACTTGTTTGTTATTTACCCTGCTATCTTCATTATAGAAAGATGTAATTCAATTAGAATCTGTTATCCATATTAGTCCCTTCTTTAGTTTAAGTGGTTATTTATTTTTTATTGTTCGTAAATATTATCAGGACAAGGACCCATCTCTCCCACTCCCAGAGTCTGTGCCTGGTACGCTGTACAATCATACTGAGTCAGGTACCGCTCAGTACAAATCACATCTTTTGAGATACCGCTTATTGGACGCGAACCCGTAGCTGGAATAAGAACGGATATAATAATATGGGTGCCGAGATGTAAAGTTGCCTCACATATGGGTGTGCTTCCCCCATGTACAGTTTCTTTTTCATTGTCATCCATTGAAGTGACAAAGCTATTTAACTTTAGTTCGTTTAGTTCTAACTTTTTCATGGCTTTATGGTTTTAGTTTTTTTGTTTGTATAATTCAAAGCTACCGTGAAGAAGGAGGGTTGAGAGAATTAGCTTAATAAATTAGTGTAATTCAAAAGAATAAAAAATGTCAATATTTTTGTTTTTTATACATTTTTTTGTCATAAATTAGTGCTATTCAAAAGCAATAAATGACACCATCCGAAGATCTTTTTCAACTCATTCGTTCGCTTACCCGTACAGAAAAAAGATACTTTAAAGTATTCGCCTCACAGCATGTCATAGGCAATGAGAACAACTACATAAAACTTTTTGATGCCATTGAAAAGCAAAAGGAATACAATGAAGAACAGATCAAAGTAATTTTTAAGAACGAAGCTTTTATTAAGCACCTGGCTCCGCAAAAAGTTTATTTATACAATCTTATTTTAAAAAGCCTGGAATTGTATCACAGCAGTATCGAGTCGGATCTCCGGAGCGCTGTTAACCAGATAAAAGTACTGTATGATAAAGGATTGTATCTACAATGCGAGAAAAGGATTGCGAAAGTAAAACGCAGTGCGGAGCGTTATGAAAAATTCCCGATTCTTTTTGATTTGCTTCGATGGGAAGGGCAGCTTGCTTATGCGCATAATTATGCCGGCAAGAGTGTGGAGGATGTTGAAAAAATTTATAATGACCTTGCTGAATACCTGAAAGTTTATACTGTTGTTATTGCCTGCGTATCTTTTAGTGCTAAAGTAGAGATAGCAAGGAAAAAAATGGGTTCGCTAAGAACTGAAGAAGAAAAAAATAAATATGACGCATTGATTAAGAATAGCCTGGAGTTGGAAGAAAAAAAAATCACGTCTTTCGAAGGAAAAGTATATTATTACCAGGGAATGTTTGCGGATTCTTTTTTTCGAAAAAAGTTAACGAAAGCGCCAGTGTATCTGGAGAGAGCACTTGTGTTAATGGAAGAAAACCCCCATCGGGTCGACGATTATCCCCGCTTTTATGCGATTACTATACAAAACTTGATTGTATTAAAGCGAAACTTAAAACAATACGATGAGGTGCCACCATTGATAAAAAAATTTAGAGCGTTGGATTTTAAACAAGGGGCACTGAACGAGGAATACGCAAGTCAAGCTGATCACTTAGAATTGATGTTTTACATAGCCACCGGTGAGTTTGAAGAAGGATTAAAAATTATTAAGCGGATGGAGAAAGAAAAATATCACCTAGACATTTTTAGTAAAAATCGAGAACACGAAATTAATTTCTATTACAATTCAGCGATAATTTATTTTGGCGTAGGAGATTTTACCAATTGCAATAAGATCCTCAATAAAATTATAATGAATGAAGATTGGGACCTTAGAAGTGATTTGCATTGTTTCGCAAGGATTATGGCTTTGATGAGTAATTTTGAAAGAAAAAGAACGGACCTCATAGAAT
>CAZQIC010000104.1:9294-17673 GCA_964593555.1 uncultured Bacteroidia bacterium
TCTGAAAAGAAACCGGATATATAAAGTGGAAAAAATTATGCTGGAATATATGCGTAACCAGTTTCAAAAGGCGGAATCAAAAAAACAACAGCTCGAAGTTTTTAAAAGTTTGAAAAGTGAATTTGAATTATTGGAGAATGATCCAGATGAAAAAAGAGCATTGTCTTATTTTCATTTTATTCCGTGGCTCGACAGTAAAATTGAAGGCAGGTCATTTTCTGAAATGGTAAAGCGAAAGATGGAAAGTGAGCGTTGATCAGTTGTGGAAGAAAAGGTAAGCGACAAAAATAGCTGCTATCTCTCATGCGAGGTCTGCAATTAAACCTCCCGTAACGGCGTACCTGTTTTTTTTTAATTCCTACCGAACCAAAATATAATGCAACAATATAAAATGTAGTATCAGCCGATGCATACATGATCGAAATGGCAAGCCTTTCTGCACCTTATAATATTCCTGTACTCAAATAGCTTTTTGTTTAGACCACTCTGAAGCAGAGTGGTCTAATTTGGCAACTGACTTTTTACTACTGAACAGTTAGGAGTTATTGTGCATTAACAAATGTTTTACATTTCTCCTGGGCAGCGGCCTCCAGTTCTGGCAGCTGAAATAGGTGGAATATTCGGAATTTTCGGAAGTTCAGGAAGGCTAACCCCGCATAAAAATGCACATGTGTTTTTGCCATTATGTGTATCATAAGTATTTTCGCAAACGTGATGAGAGCATCCTCCACACATACTTGCTACATTTAAACTTCGTTGTGGCCCACAAAATGATATTGAGAGGATTCCTCCATTAATGGTTTCGCTTTGTTCTTTTTCTAAAGATGTTACAAAACTGCTTACTGATAAGTTGTCGAGATTTAATTTTTTATTCTTCATACTTCATAGCTTTTTTTAATTGTTTCTGCTTGGATTCAAAACTACCATAAAGAAGGAGGGTTGTGTAATTTCTCTGAGACTATCGCTGTAATTCAAAAATTATAAATGTGCTTTATTTATTCATTTTAATGAGTTAATTGTGCTAAATTTAGTGTAATTCAAAACTATCTAAATGACACCAGTAGATGATCTTTTTCAATTAATTAAATCTCTTACCAGAACCGAGAAAAGATATTTTAAGATTTTTTCTAGTCAACATATTATAAGGAAGGAAAGTAATTGCATAAAACTATTTGATGCTATAGAAAAGCAGGACTCATATAATGAAGAACAAATAAAGCAAATGTTAAAGCGTGAGATATTTATTAAACATCTCTCTTCTCAAAAAGTGTATTTATACAATCTTATTTTAAAAAGCCTTGAGTTATATCATAATAATATTGAGTCGGATCTCAGAAGTTCGGTTAACCAAATAAAAATATTGTATGACAAGGGATTATATAAGCAATGCGAAAAGCGGATTGCAAAGGCAAAGTACATCGCCGAGAAGTATGAAAAATTTCCTGTTTTATTTGATTTGTTGAGGTGGGAAGGACAAATTGCATATTTGCATACTTATGGTGATAAAAGTGTTGAGGATGTAGAAGCAATTTATGCAAAGCTCCGGCAATACCAGGGTACGTACAATATGATAATTTCCTATGTGTCGTTAAATGCAAGCATTCAAATGGTGAGAAAAAAAATGGGGTCTTTAAGAACAGGGGAAGAAAAAATTAAGTATGACTCAATTATAAAAAATGGGTTTATAAAGGATGAGAGAAATTTCAAGTCTTTTGAAGCACTTGTTTTCTATTACCAGGCAAAATTTTCTGATTCTTTTTTTAGAAAAAGGATGAAACACGCTCCCGTTTTTCTCTCAAAAATGCTCTCACTAATGCAGCAACACCCACACAGGGTAGAAGATTACCCGCGCTTTTATGCTTCTACATTATTGAACTTGAGTGTTGTAAAACGTGATCAAAAGCAATATGGAGAAATCCTGCCGTTATTAAATAAATTAAAGGAACTAAATATTAAAGACAAAGATTTGAAAGAGGAGTTTACCAACCATGCAGAACATATGGAAATGATCCTTTACATAGAAACGGGAGACTTTGAGAAAGGATTGAAAATTGTAAAGCATATGGAAAAGGAAAAGTTTCATTCGGAAACTTTTAAAAGTAGTAGGGAACATGAAATAAATTTTTATTATAATGCCGCTATCATTTGTTTTGGAGTAGGGGATTATGCTGCCTGTAATAAGTTTCTCAATAAGATTATATTGAATGAAAGTTGGGAGTTGAGAAATGACTTGCACGGTTTTGCAAGGATTATTGCACTGATCAGTAATTATGAAAGAAAAAGAAATGACCTAATAGCGTATTCGTTTAAAAATACATATAAATTTTTGTTGAAAAGAAGTAGGTTGTATAAGTTGGAAGAAATAATCCTGGAATATATCCGTACTAAATTGCAAAAGGCAGAAACCAGGAAGCAGCAAATAGAGGTTTTTAAAAGTTTGAAATCGGAAATAGAGTTGTTGGAGAATGATTCTAATGAACAAGCAGCACTTGCGTATTTCTATTTTATTCCATGGCTTGATAGCAAAATAGAAAACAGACCTTTTGCCGAAATGGTAAGAAGAAAAGTAGAAGCCGGGAAATAAATTTTATTAACCAAAGAACAAGTACGCAATAAATATAGATGCAATTATTCCAGCCAGATCGGCAATTAAGCCTCCTGTAACGGCGTATCTGGTTTTTTTAATTCCTACCGAACCAAAGTATAATGCTACGATATAAAACGTAGTATCTGCCGATGCGTACATGATCGAAGAGAGTCGACCGACAAAAGAATCTGCACCATTTTTTATCATTGATTCAATGGCAAGTCCTTCTGCACCGCTGCCGCTCAGTGGTTTCATTAATGCTACAGGAAGTGAAGGTGTGAAATCGGTATTTACTCCGGTAGCCGCAATTAAATTTGTAAGTCCGTTAATTAAATAATCCATTGCCCCGCAGGCCCTGAATACTCCAATGCCAACAAGCATAGCAACGAGGTAAGGTATAATTCTTATGACTGTAGTAAAACCTTCTTTCGCGCCTTCAATAAAAGTACTGAACACATTGATCTTTTTGTAAACACCAGCGCCAATAAAAGAAACCACAATGGAAAATAAAATGATGTATCCACTTGTGCTGGAAATTAAACTTTTTTCTTCCGGTGGACAGGTATAAAAAAAATATACAATGCCGGCCATTATTGCAGTGGCGATAGTGATCCAGAGTAATAATATACGGTCAAATATTTTTTGCCATATGGAGACAGTAACAATTCCGGCAAGCGTGGCACAATAACTACAAATAAGGATGGGTACAAAAACATCTGTTGGGTCCACCGCTTTTTGTTGAGCGCGTATAGCCATGATGCTGAGCGGAATTAATGTGAAACCGGCAGTGTTCAAAACAAGGAACATGATCTGAGAATTGCTGGCCGTTTCTTTATCGGTATTTAACTCCTGCATACTTTGCATGGCTTTTAAACCCAGCGGTGTTGCTGCATTGCCAAGGCCAAGCATATTAGCGGAAAAATTTAAAATGATCTGTCCCAGCGCGGGATGATCTTTCGGTATCTGCGGAAATAATTTTCTGAAAAATGGTCCGATGATCCTTGAAAGAAAATTTATTGCACCGGCTTGTTCCCCAACTTTCATTAATCCCATCCACAAGGTCATTGCACCTGTAAGTCCTAGCGCCACTTCAAAACCTTTTTTGGAAGAGGTAAAAGTACCGTCGATCACCATTGTTCGGAAGACCTCGGTATCACCAAAAAAAATCAATTTGATAAGACCAACAATGAAGGCAATAATAAAAAATGCGACCCAGATGTAGTTTAATACCATGTTCTGACAGGTAATTTTGAACCGAAATGTACAAAGCTTTACTGAAGTTTATGAGAGGTTTTTTCAGAGTTGTTAGAAAAATATTAACCAAACGGCATTTTTGCTAAAAACAGAAATGTAATTGGCCCATATAATATGGTTACAACACGGGCAGATCAAGAGCCATATTTGTAAAGGGACTGGTTTGGGATTTCCAGTAGAGCAAAAATCCGGATTTGATTTAGTTAAATGTCAAATAAACTGGTTCCAATGATTGTGAAGTTTCATTGGGATTGGTTTATTTGTTTTTTGGCATTATTTTTATTAACGAACTAACGTAATATTCCCCTTCATGATTACATCTTCATTGGAATCGGTTACTGCAGTAAGTGTATACGCAAAAACACCTGTACTCATTAACCTTTCCTTGAAATAACCATTCCAGCCTTGGGTAATATCATTGGTCTCAAATACTTTATTTCCCCAACGGTCAAAAATTGAGAACGTAAGCGTCCTTAAACATTTTCCATACAGAAATAATATATCATTTTGTCCATCCTCATTGGGAGAAAACGCCGTAGGGACAAAAAGTTCGCCGCATTCAATTTCAATAGTTATTAAAACAGAATCAAGTGACGTACATCCATTAACATCAGTAACAACCAGGAAATATTTTGTTGTGGCTGTTGGCTGCGCAACCGGATTTTGACAAGTTGTACAATTTAATCCCTGTGAAGGCATCCATTGGTATGAGCCGCCTCCCGATGCGGAGAGTGTGGTGTTTGCTCCCGGACTAATAGTAACATTGTTCCCAGCATCAACAAGTAAAGGTGGGTGTAAAAATATTGTTACTTCATCTGCATCTGGACAATTCCCATTGTTCACTGTAACGGTATATGTAATTTGAATTATCGGAGATACACCGGTGCTTGCTGTTGATGCACCGTTGCTCCAAACATATGTTCCGCCGCCTGAAGCAGAAAGTGTTGCGGAGCTGCCTCGACAAATAGTATCATCGGCTCCTGCATTTGCAGTTGGGGCAAGTCCCATAAAAATGGTTACATGGTCAGTATCGGAACAATTTCCATTACTCACAGTAACAGTATAAACAGTTTGCACAATTGGATTCACCGTTGTTGTTTGAGTACCGACTCCATTGCTCCATGCAAAATTATTTCCACCTGATGCACTCAATATTGCATTTGTTCCCGCACAAACGGTATCATCAGGTCCTGCATGAGCAACGGGCAATGGATTTACACTTACAGATATAACACTTGATGATGAACATCCATTTGCATCAATACCATTAATGGTATATGTATTTACCGGTCCGGAAGGAGTGGATAGAACAATAGCACCTGTGTTTGTATTTAAACCTGTCGTTGGAGTCCATGTATAAGTCGATGCTCCGTTTGCGGTAAGTGTAACGCTGTCACCAATACAAATTGATGGTAGGGTAGGTGAAACAGAAATATTTGGTAAAGGGTGAACAGTGATGTATGCGATTTTAATTGCGGTGTCGTTTATACAGTTATTGTACGCTTGCATAGTAACACTATATGTACCTGTAGTATTGTAACAAATTGTTGTAGGGTTTTGCGTTGATGAAGTAGCAGTGCTTGCGCCTGAGAAGGTCCATTGCCAATTGGTAGGAAGATAATTTGCCGTGCCATCATTAAAGTTGATGCATTCTCCGGCGCATATCATACTGTCTGTTACACCCATTTGTGCGTTCGGTATAAAAGGAACTTCTGTAAATTTTGCCATGAATGCATCACTGCTAGTGGTCATAACGGGTTTCATGTATGCGCCATTTCCCGGATCAACAATATGCAAATTGGAATTGCTCAATGTAAAGCCGGTAATAAAAATATTGTTTGGTGCCGAGAAGGCTATACCATACGCATCGTCCTGGCTCCAGCTGCCATAATAACTGGCCCATTTTCTAAAACCATTATTATCGAACTGTAATAAAAATCCATCACCATTGTTACCGCGATTGTTAGACTGAAAAAATCCGTTGCAATTTAAAACAGGAAAGTCTGTCGATGTGCAATGTCCGGTAACCCAAATATCATTTCTGCTGTCTGCGCCTATTCCATAACCAACATCCGCAAAAAAATTTGCATTTGTACCTCCATAAAAAGTAGACCACTGAACGGCAGCATTATTATTCAATTTTACTATGGCAACATTTCCATTTGCATTTCCAAGTGCAGGTTGAAAATAAGTTCCTCCTCCCGGATTCACAGTAAAAAAGTTGGGCGAAGCTGTACTGCCTGTAATTAATATATTATTTAATTGATCAACAGCTATATCATAAAAATTATCTCCGCCGGTTCCTCCATAATAAGATGCCCATGATAACACACCTGCATTGGTGAACTTTGCTGCAAATGCATCATACCCTCCGCCGTTTGCAGCCTGGTTGTATGCGCCTGCTAGATTTTGTAAAGGAAGGTTTGTCGAATTTTCATAACCACACATCCATACATTTCCTGTTTGATCAACGGTAACGTCGTACCCCTCATCAACACCCGATCCTCCATAATAAGTTGACCATACTAATGCACAAGCGCTTGAGAATTTCCAGATGAAAGCATCCCATGTGCCGGTACCATGCGCACTTTGGTAATAAGCACCTCCCAATGGATTTGCCAATGGCATATTGGGGGATTGCACTCTCCCAGTACAAAAAATATTACCACTGTTGTCAACTGCAATCGACCTTGGAAATTCCTGCTGACTTCCACCAAAATAGGTAGACCACAATAACTGACCTACATTATCAAATTTTAATATAAAACCATCATTGCTTCCGCCGTTTGCTCCCTGGTTATATGCGCCGACCAGGTTTTGCAATGGCATGTCGGTTGAGAAAGTAAAACCTGTTACGTAAACATTTCCCGCATTATCTGTACAAATGTGCTCGCTGCGGTCGGAGTTAGTTCCCCCAAAATAAGTACACCATAATAAATCACCGGTAGTGTCAAACTCTGCAATAAATGCATCGCCGCCATCTGTTGTGCCCTGAAAGTACGTAGTTCCTCCTGGATCCATTGTGGGTAGATCGCTTGGTGTTGTATTTGCTTCCCCTGTAATGTATACGTGACCGGAATTATCTGTAGCGATACTAAATGCAATTTCGTCTGTACTGTTACCGCCAAAAAAAGTTGCCCAGGTAAGAACAGGAGGGTCAATTATCAGCTCTTTTGAGTTATCATATTGCGGAATTAAAAAGGAAACTTCTTTGCCCTTTATTTTATAAGATGATTGTACAGTATTGCTGATGGAATTTTGGTAACAAAGCAAACCACCCTCTGTAATAGTTCCAAACGAAGTTGAAAGTTCAAGTTGTGAATTTTTGTTTTTCGATTTTATTTTTTCAATTCCATTATAACACATCTTTATATTTTTTGGATCAGCGCCCGGGTGAACAATGAAGTCATATTTCAATTTGTTTTCATTTATATAAATGGCCCAATCAATATTTGAGTAAATATTTTTTATAATTATTTTTTTATAGCGCTTAATATTGGTTAATCCTGTTGGGTGTTCGGCAGTGTAATAGTTTATTATTAGCATGGAGTGGGGATTCGCAAACTATATTTTCTTTTAATATTACGGCCCCCTTTAGGTTCATTAAAATTTTTTGACACTCCCAGTTGATTTTATTGGCTGTGGTGTCGCTGTTATCTAAAATTGTTTTTTTGTAAAATGAATAGGAGAGGCCTTTTTCCGTAATAGCAATATCAGTACCATTCAAAGATGCCTTGTATAAAATTTCATTACTGGGGTCGCCCAATAAAAACTGCCCTTTATTTTCTTCGAAATATACATTGCTGGCAGACAGCCAGTTTTTTGCTTCTGCTTTATCAACAATTACTCCTGCGTGTGCAAAGAAAGGCAGCAGTAACAATGCGTTAAAAATATTTTTAACAATGCTAATATACCTGGGGGGCTCAAATAATATTTGAGTATTCATGGGAATAAAACAATGTTATACAATATACAACACTGTTTTGGATAAAAAAAGGAGGCTTTACAAATAGTAAAGCCTCTTGGAGCTATTGTCGGTTTTCCCTCTAGGTTTGGTTTTAAGCTCCTATCGTACCTCCGCAACTTCCGCGACGATAAGCGCTGCATTGAATTTCATTATCAATACCACGCGGCGGTTTTGGTGGTTGTGGGGGACACGCAGTTGCCCCATTATTGCAAGTGCAACTTCCTAAAAGAATGGAGCCAATAATAATTGATCCTATAATTTCTACAGAAATAACCAGTCCGCTTGTAAATCCACCATCCAAGGTCTGTTTTTCATTATTTGATAACTCAGGGACGAAACTTTTTACATTTAATTCATCTAATTTTAATTTCTTCTTTTTCATTGTTATTTTTTTTTGAGTTTGTGTTTGTTTGTTGTTTCGCTTTGGTGAAACAAACGTACCGCGCATCAATATTTTGACGATACTGAAATTGAATAAAATTACATTTCAAAATATGATTAATGTTAATTTTTAACATTAGAGTTTATACCGATTAAGTTTATTATGCATACTTCACTTTTAATTTCAAAT
>CAZQIC010000105.1:0-17638 GCA_964593555.1 uncultured Bacteroidia bacterium
AGATACGATTTTATTAGATTGTTTTTAACATTCTATTTTTAGAACTCCCCTCAAGTACATTCACTTCAACCTCAAATTCCGCCTGGTGATTCCCGATCGGAACTCCAAGTAGATTCGGGATCCATAATGTACAAACCCCAACTATACCCAAAAAATTTCCACCTTTTTTAGGACCGCCAGAACGTATACTAAAAACGACATATCCTTTTTTTTCGCCAGAGGCATTCAACATATTATCAGTTGATTCTCTTTCAAATAACATGATCGCATCGCGCATTTTAGGGTCCCGATAATTTTGCGGACGCACTTCCGAAACAGGAATAATTTTTTGAGTAGAATTTTTGAAAACACCATACGCAGCGGACGTATATGCATTCTCTACACTGTAAATATCCACTTGGGGTTCTAAAGAGGGAAGTTTTTTACTTAACGGTCCTTCAGGCGTCATCTCCATAGTAGATACAGAGCGGCAAGACACAAAAAGTAAAGACAAAAAAAATAACCTTACTATTTGTTTCATTTTTAATGCTCTATAAAACCTAAAACATGCGACTTAAGCGCTATGATCACCGATTCATCTTTTATTCCTATTTCATTCACTACATCTCTTATTCGTGGAATAGAAAGTTTATTGGAAAATATATCCATCTTAAGATGATTAAAAATCTGGGAGAGGTGTTCAAGTCCGCTTACATTTCCACTTTTGCCTGCACCAATACCTACCATTGCCGTTTTTTTTCCTTTAAAATAATCCGGATGAACAACATCAATAAATAATTTTAAAACACCGGGAATACTATAGTTATATTCTGGAACAATAAAGATAATCTTTTCAGAAGGAACTATATAATTGTCGATAAATGATTGAAACTGTTTTGAAGGTCTTGTGTATATGTCTTGCAGCATAACTGATTCGGGCAGCTCAGCAAGAGAAAATAAAACACAATCCTGCCCCTCCTCCTTTAACAAGTTCAGATAAACGTTCGCTACTTTGATCGAGTTATTGCCGTAGCGGTTGGTTGAAGAAATTACAGTTATCACAATTTATTATCAACAGAGTTATGTTTAAAAATATAAACGACCTACCCGGAGGCTCGCCCTTTTATTAGTTGTACTTTTAAACCAATATAAAACTATAATTATTTCCTCATTTTAGGAAACAATTAACATCATGAATATAACTTATTACGGACATTCTTGTTTTGCAGTTGAAGTGAATGGGAAAACCATCTTGTTTGACCCCTTTATTACTCCTAATGAACTGGCAAAATCAATAGATGTAAATTCCATCAAAGCTGATTATATACTTTTATCTCACGGCCATGAAGATCATGTGGCAGATGCGATAAGCATTGCTAAAAGAACCGGGGCGAAAGTAATTTCATCATGGGAAATACAATCCTGGTTGAATAAAAATGGTGTGAGTAATACTCACCCTATGAATACCGGGGGGAAGTGGATGTTTGATTTTGGAAAAGTAAAGTGTGTAAAAGCCGAACACTCCAGCTCGTTGCCTGATGGCACATATGGCGGAAACCCGCTTGGTTTTATCATTGAATCATCAGAAGGTAATTTTTATTATGCCGGCGATACGGCGCTGACTTACGATATGAAACTTATTGGCGAATATCGTAGTCTTAATTTTGCATTTCTGCCCATTGGAGACAACTTTACGATGGGAATTGATAACGCCATCATTGCTTCTAACTTTATTAATTGCAGAAATGTTATAGGAATGCACTTTGATACTTTTGACTTTATTAAAATAGATCACAAAGAGGCCGTAAATAAATTCAGACACGCGGGTAAGAATTTAACATTAATGGAAATAGGACAATCTTTAACTGTATAATTAAACCAATATATACGACGCATGGGAAAAATAATAACAATAGCCAATCAAAAAGGAGGAGTTGGAAAAACAACAACTGCTATTAACCTTGCGGCGAGTTTAGCTGTTCTTGAACACAAAACATTACTGATCGATGCTGATCCACAGGCAAACGCTACATCGGGCGTAGGATTTGATCCACGTAATATCAAGACGAGCATATACGAATGTATCATTGAAGGTGTTGAACCAAAAGATATTATTCTCAATACTACAACTCCTAATCTTGACTTGTTCCCGGCGCATATTGACCTTGTTGGTGCAGAGATCGAATTGATCAATCTTCCTAACAGGGAAAAAATGATGAAGCTGGCATTGAGCAAAATAAAAGATGCATACGATTTTATCATCATCGATTGCTCTCCGTCGTTGGGTCTTGTAACCGTAAACTCTCTTACTGCTGCAGATTCTGTGATCATTCCGGTTCAATGCGAATATTTCGCTCTTGAAGGTTTAGGCAAACTACTGAACACCATTAAAATTGTTCAATCTCGCCTTAACCCGGACCTTGCTATCGAAGGAATACTTTTAACAATGTATGATGTACGCTTACGCCTGTCTAACCAGGTGGTTGAAGAAGTAAAGACCCATTTTCAACAAATGGTGTTCGATACTATTATACAGCGTAACACAAAATTAGGTGAAGCTCCGAGTTTTGGAGAAACTATCATTATGCACGATGCAACCTGCAAGGGCTCAGTAAATTACCTGAACCTTGCCCGCGAAATACTTCAGAAAAATGAAATGACCCGCCTGAACGAGTCGGAAAAGATCATTGAGGTAGACAACGAGAACTAATCACCTTTTTTTTCATTCAGATAAAAACGTATCGATAAACTTCGGTACGTTTTTATTTTTTACGGACAGGTAAATTCCTTATTTTTATTCCTCAATTTATAATCAGAAAGCAATGAGCGGAAACAACAAAAAACAAGCGTTGGGAAGAGGTTTGAGCGCCCTTTTGGAACATGCAAAAACAGACATTACCTCATCTTCAAAATATGAAGGGGAAGAAGGCCCTGTTGCAGGAGGAGTAAATAATTTACGCATTACTCAAATAGAAGCAAATCCTTTTCAGCCCCGTACAAATTTTGAGAAGGAGGCTTTGATTGAATTGGTCGAATCAATAAAACAGCATGGCATTATTCAGCCGGTCACTGTTCGCAAAATGGGTTATGATAAATACCAGCTTATATCAGGTGAAAGAAGATTCAAAGCTTCGCAGATCGCAGGACTTGTAAGCATTCCCGCCTATGTACGTGTTGCAAACGACCAAGCTATGTTAGAAATGGCATTGGTAGAAAATATACAACGCCAGGACCTTGATCCTATGGAAATCGCTTTTAGTTACAAACGATTAATAGATGAATGCAACCTTACCCAAGAAGGCCTAAGTGAGAAAGTAGGCAAACAAAGAAGCAGTATTTCTAACTATATACGTTTATTAAAATTACCTGACATGATACAAGCTGCTATCCGTAACAAGGATATTAGCTTCGGTCACGCCAGGGCCATTGTAAACATTGATGAACAGGAAACACGTTTAGAAATATTCAATCGCATAATAAGCGAAGGATTAAGTGTGAGGCAGGTTGAAGATATCAGCCGCTGGCAAAATAAAAAACCTTACACTCCGGTTAAAATATCAAAAAAGAGATTTTCAGCACTTAGTATTGATGACGAAAAAATTCAAACAGATCTTTCTACTATTTTCGAGGTTCCGGTTGATTTTAAAAGACAAGCGAATGGAAAAGGGAAATTGGTTGTGAAGTTCGAAAACGATGAGCAGCTTCAGCACATTCTCGATATTTTTGAAATGTAATTTGTATACCAATAAACAATATAGCTCTTCAAAAAACGTTAGTTCCTGAAAACAAACTAAAATCAAGCACATTACCTTGCTGCGCAGCTTTTCATTGATCATTTTACTTGCAGTTTTATGCAATACTGCTGTTGCTGGAGGAGGAGGAGACTCTCTTATATCCCCACCCCAAAAAGTAAAAGATCATTCTCCCAAAAAAGCGGTGATCATGTCGGCAATTTTACCGGGCCTGGGACAGGCTTACAATAAAAAATACTGGAAAATACCAATTATATATGGCGGCTTAATAAGTCTGGGCTATGTTGTGAAATTTAACAACGATAATTTCCAGGATTTTAAAAAAGCATATGTGTATCGCGTGGATGACAATCCCAATACTATTGACAAATACGTTGATAGATATACCACTGATAACCTGAATACTTTACAGGATTATTATCACAGAAACAGAGACCTTAGCGCAATTGGAATGACTGCGTTTTACTTATTGAATATTATTGATGCCGCGGTAGATGCCCATTTATACCAATTTGAACTAAAAGTAAACGACGATCTTTCATTGCAGATGCAACCCACAAATATGGTATTCGCTTGCTCGCGTCCAGTACCCGGAATTACGCTGAAGATTCATTACAAATAATAATTTGTTGTTACAATAAAGAGGTAATTCTCTCTGCAAGATTTTTTGCCTGCATTCGTAACTCATTTACTGCGGTGCTTTCCCAAAGTTCTCCCTTTAGATTATTTCCCAAAGTAAAAAGATTGTTGTGACAACCTCCTTCTTTTTTCATAACGCGGAACGTTTCTGTATTGGTCCTGATTCCCAATTTTAATTCGTCCTGGTAAAGAATTCCTTTTTGGAGACATTTTTTTAAAAAATTATCTTCGGCCAATCGGCTAATATCTGTCTCCGGCCCTGTACAATTTATTACTCTTGCCGCTTTCTGACTAAAATATGTTTTCTTTTCCTTATCAAAATATTCTACTATGACTGTATCATTTTCAATTTTAACATCCAATAATTTACCGGCTACAATATGCAGCTTCCCGGCATTTATCAATTTATCCAGTTGATCAAAAAGCTGAGCAGGAATGCGATGCCTTGCAACTCCCCACATATGTCTTAAGCGGGCCATAAATTTTTTCCGGTCATTGTCGGATAATTTTTTCCATATTTTATGTGTGTAAGGGCGGAGAGAATCGATAACTGCTTCTACTAAAATGCCTTGCTTACTTAATATTTTTCTATGTTTATTCACCAGTCTAACCACATCAAGTAAAGTAACATCTTCCTGCAATTCATCTGTCAACCCGGTATACTTTACATGATTTTTCGTATGAGGAAGAATATTAAATCCATTTGGAGAAATGGAATAGATCATGTTATCCCAACCTTGCTCCACCAAACCAATAACAGTATCAACCATTGTTAATCCGTTACCAATTATTACAACAGGCTCGGCAGAATCAATGGCAGAAACCGAATTAACATACCATGGATTCCTAAAATATTTTTCACTCTTATAAAAATTATTATTTTTTATTGCAGGATTCCTTGGCAAGTGATTGCCAATTGCCAAAATACAGAAATCAGTTACTAATGTCTGGCCATTACCCAATTTTAAATTTAAATGATCGTCCGCCAATTCAATATCAAACACGCGTGATTCAATCGTACTAAAAAAAGTGGCTCCTGTTTTCTTTTTGTCCAAAATTGTTTTATAAATTTCTTCTAGGTATACTCCATAAAAATGTCTTGGTAAAAAAGATATTGCGATAATAGATCTGTCCTTGTTTATGAATTCTTCCCGTTTCATTATCCAATCCAAAAAATGATCCGGAACATCCGGAAACGCGCTCATTTTACCTGCAACTACATTTAAAAGATGTTGCTTTGAATACGGCGCATAAGCAACTCCTTTGCTTATTCTCTGCTGATCATTTACAATAAATAATTCGATGGGTTCCTTTGCGAGCCGGATAATGTGAAAGGCTGTCATTGTTCCTGAAAAGCCGCCTCCAATTATTGTTATCCTTTTCATAAATTACTTACCCGCAAAGCTGGCTGTTTTACCTAAGAAGTGTAATGTTTCCGCTCAATGATTTTTTATCACCGTTATCAAACTCCAGTTTAACCTGGTATACAAAAACGGCATTCGTTAACAGTTCACCTTTATACTTACCGTCCCATCCAATTGTAACATCCGTGGTTTCAAAAACTTTTTTACCCCAGCGGTCATATATCTCCAAATGAAAATCTTTTATGCAGCCACCACGCACATAAAAAACATCATTGCTGTTATCGGTGTTTGGTGAAAAGAAATTTGGAATGAACAGTTCGTCACAATTAATATTTGTTACCAGTGTATCAACAATTACAATCATTGAGTCAACATCCGTACATCCACCCGGATTAGTTACTGTTACCGTATAAACCGTTGTTATTGTAGGAGAGGCTATGGGACTGGCACAGTTGGTGCATGTTAATGCAGTTGGCGGGCTCCATTGATATGCTGCACCTCCTGTAGCATTTAAACCAATTGATGACCCTTGTATAATCGTTACATCCAGCCCGGCATTGGCTGCCGGATAAGATCCCACAAAAACCAACACGGAATCATAATTACCACATTGCCCGTTAAAAGTACTAACCGTATACGTTGTTGAAATAGCGGGAGTAACATTAATTGCAGGTGTTGTAGCGTTAGTGCTCCACAGGTAATTAGTATTTCCACTTGCCAAGAGCGATGCTGTTTCGCCAGGACAAATTGAATCATTAAGACCTGCATCAACAGGCGGTATATCTAAATTTATAGATACGTCAGCAGTATCAATGCAGCCATTTATATCCGTTCCAATAATTAAATAGCTTGTTGAAGCGTTTGGTTTTGCATAAGCATTGGATGTGTTGGTAGAACTTAACCCTGTAGCAGGCGTCCATAAAAAAGAATTGGCACCTGAAACATTTATCAATGCTGAATCACCTCTGCAAATAATTGTATCATTGGAAATAGTAAGAACAGGAGGAATATTTACTGTGACAGAATAAGTAGAAGTGTCCGCGCATCCATTTACATCAACTCCCACTACGGTATATGTAGAAAAAGAAGTAGGAGTTGCAATAACATTTGTTCCATTAGTGGTATTTAATGTAGCTGCCGGAGACCAGGTATAAGTAAGAGCTCCATGCCCGAGGAGTCCTGATGAGTTTCCTTTGCAAATAGAAGGAGTGCCTGTGATAAACACATCCGGTTCAACAAAAACCAACATAGAATCACGATAAGTTCCGGGGCAGGTTCCTACATAAAAGGTGGTGGAAACATACAATGGTCCTATAGGGAGATCCGGTCCGGTCCCTAATTGGTTTCCCCCGAAACGGGCATTGTACCATACTAGGGAGGTACCTAATGGTACTGTACCCAGGAGTGCCGCAGAAATTGTATCTAAAATACCTTTGCAAACAGTATCCTTACCGGCAACATTTATATGAAAATTAGTTATGCTTTGATTGACGGTCCCTACACCACCCTTCGTCGCGCCATTAGGAATAAATTCCGTTAATCCATCTGAATCGGTTGTCCCATTATTTCCCCCGGTAGCTGTTTGTCCGGCCAATACATTTGAAACCGCCACATAACCACCGCCACCGCCACCGCCGGGGCCTTCGGCTTCATTTGTTGTACCAACAGATGCCTTCACATCCTGAACACCTCCATTACCTCCATTGGCCTTGAGAACTAATCCACTCACATTACCCACAGAATTAATAATTATTGTACCGCCCGCACCGCCGCCGCCTGCACCGTCATTCCCGGTAGTACCAAAAGTGCTTG
Source organism: uncultured Bacteroidia bacterium (assembly GCA_964593555.1). Lineage (GTDB taxonomy): Bacteria > Bacteroidota > Bacteroidia > JAFLBG01 > JAFLBG01 > CAZQIC01. Next base: position 7,547 of record CAZQIC010000105.1, read on the forward strand.
AGCAACATGCATCATCTCCTTTAGATCCATTTGAAATTAGTTGTCCTGCACCGGAAACTGTTCCATAGCTCATTAAGTAAATCAGTCCGCCTCCGTTTCCACCTTTACCACCATCAGTATTATTTTGATCACCTGCACCACCGCCACCGCCAAGAAATAAACGACCTGTTGAATAATCTAAAGGTCTTCCTCCCATACCACCCTGGTTGTTGCGGCCATCTCCGCCCCATGAAGCATCATCGGGCCCCACTGCAAGTGCATTTAAATTGTTACCCGAAAAACTATATCCTCCTTGTCCACCACCACTGGAAACAAGAGTAGAGAATCCCATGAATTCCAACTCCCATGCTAAAGCCCAGTTTGGTGTACTCAAATTCGGCATTCCATGGCCACTCCATATAAGAGGATTACCACCATTGGCCCCGCCTCCGCCTCCTGCATTATGCGCATCGCCCCCTCCTCCGCCATTAGCAGCAGCACCTTTACAATATTTACCACCATAAATTGTATAATCGTTTTGGAATCCGGCAATACCTTCACCTTTTTCCGCACCAAGGGAATCGAGCGTGGAGCCAACATTATTAACTCCATATGTCGTATTATTATCCAACACTCCCCCTCTGAAACCTTTTCCGGTAACATCAATTTTTCCTAAGGAATTAATGACAGTATTTCCTTTCACTTCAATGGCCACAACACCTCCTACGCTTCCATTCCATGCATCTGCGGTAACATCAGCATTATTGATGGTTAGGGAAGCCATACGAGGAACACGTACGACCTGTACTTTTCCTGCCATGGTATAACTATTTTTTAATGGGCAGTCTAAATTAATAATTGAGGTTCCAGTAACTCCTTTCACCTGTACAAATTCATAAAGCCCGCAATTATTATAATTTATTATCTCACCCCATGTGCTATCTAAAGGACTGGCAATTGTGCCTGTCAATGTTCCACTGATAAGCGCTCCCTGCATTTGAATGATCATGATGAGGTCGCCACCTGCAAGTGAATTAGCAAAACGTCCGTTACCATTTAAACTATTGTCGGTGACATTTATCGAAACTACACCCGCATTGGCGTTCGATGCTAAAGAAGTATATTCATTTATTCGCTGGTTCGCGGTAGTTACAAACGTTGCCCCATCCTTACCACGCTGCGCTAAAAGACTACTTGAAAAAGTAAGTAAAAAGATGAGTATTATGTATCTCATAGGTTATTACCCGAAAGATACAAAATATTGAGGTTTTAAGATAAAGCCGGGGCTACATTTTTAAATGGATCACGCATCACCCAAGTACTTGATTGCATGCGCTTAATAAAAGGCTTAATTATAAAATTAAATACAGGATTCACATGCTTAATATAACAAACCAATTCATGAGGTTTTGCACCAACATTGCTTTTTATCTCGAGCGCAGTCCGGCCAAAAAGAATTTTGCCGGAACCCAATTCAATCGCTTCCGCTATGTAGTGATATAAAATGTTTTGATAAAGCTCATGTTTTTTATTTAATAAATTATCGAACCCAACAAAATGCGCCTCTACATCTTTTTTATCTCCCACAATAAAATATGACTTAAAGGCGACTAATTCTTCACCCACAAAATACCCCGTAAACACAAAGCGATCTTTAAATGCTTTTTTTAATCCTAAAAAAGTTTCGATAGAATAAGCCGCTGGTTTAAACCTGGCCTTGTCGTGCAACACCATATATAGCTGCATTATCTTATCTTCGTTTGCTTTTATCTCTTTATGATCAAGCTGTTTTTGTATTACATCAGTTCCTTTCTTCAAAATACTTTTTGCACGTACACGATACTTTGATGAAAGACTAGAAAGGTAATCGTCAAATTTTTTCCAAGAGGGATCTATATCGAGGATCATATTAGGATCGACCTTAAAGGCATTAAAATGTTTTTTCTTTAGTTGAGCAGAATAGCGGACCGATGACTCATAAAAATCTTTGATCAATACCATTGAAACAGGATCAGTACTTTCCTCTTCGGCAATAACGGTATCTATCATTTTATTCAACCAATCGGAAGCATCAGCAGCCTTCATCATTTCTTTATCGAAAGAGAAACCATGCTCCCCACTGATAAAAATATTACCACAAACAAGCAGCCTTATTTTAATGCAATCAGTATGATCACCAACCCTTTTTTGTACATATTTTCCGGGGCAATTTAAAGGGACCGACTTAAGAAAATTACCAATACTATTATCTTCAACATCTATCAATTGGATATAAGCTGAACAATAATATTTTCCGTCAATAGAAACGCTAACATAACGACAAGTAATGTTTTGTGGTGAATTGTTCTCAAATGCATCCAGGTATTCCGGGGAAAGAAAAGCGGAAGAACCATCGGAAGGTTGAGGCCACTGAGCCGGAGGAACATCCTCAATAGAATTATAAATCGCAATAACAGGCTGAATTAAACTTCTCTTTTTGCTCTTTTGCGTTAACATAATTGATATTGAACCAAACATAAAAATAACAATGTTATATATTTGTATGACGAAAAGCGAAAAAATATATTTTATGGATATTAAAAATCTGGAATCCTTATCAAAAAGGGCACAACCCGGTACAAAAAAGCTTTTTGAAAAACTTAAAAAGGCCAGACCTTCTAATCTTGATGAGGTTACTGCTGATCTAAATGATGAAATATTTGAACGTATAGATTGTCTTACCTGTGCCAACTGCTGTAAAACCACGAGCCCTATCTTTTATGAGAAAGATGTTGAGCGACTGGCAAAACACTTTAAGATTAGGCCCGCAGAATTCGTAGAAAAATACCTGCATAAGGATGAAGACAACGATTATGTGCTTAACGCGGCTCCCTGCCCTTTCCTTGCACCCGATAACTATTGCATGGTTTATGAACACAGACCTAATGCCTGTAGGGAATATCCTCATCTTAAAAGAAAACGATTTTACCAATTACTGGATCTTGCCATAAAAAACACGGCGGTATGTCCGGCAGTTTATGAAGCAGCCGAGCGGTTGAAAAACATTTACAGATAGTAGCGGTCTTTTCTTACATTTGCATATATAATATGTTATTAGATATAACTACTGCAGGGTTTGATTATTACAGTTGGATTGGACTCCCATTGCTTATTTTTTGTTCTAGGTTGTGTGATGTAACGCTTAATACATTGCGCCATGTGCTAAGCACGAAGGGTTACAAAAAAATTCCGCCTTTACTGGGATTTGTAGAAGTTCTTATCTGGCTCATTGTAATTGGACAAGTAATGAAGAACCTAAATAACGCCGCATGTTATATTGCCTGGGCCGCAGGTTTCGCAACAGGAAATTATCTTGGTTTGATCATTGAAGAAAAATTGGCACTGGGTCTGCAAATAGTACGCATTATTACCAACCGGGATTGTAACAATTTATTAGTAGCATTAAAGAATGCCAATCATGGCATAACCGTGGTAGATGGAGAAGGAGCAAAAGGTCCTGTTAAATTAATTTACACCATTGCAAAGAGAGAAAATATAAGAGGTATCACGCGTATTATTAACGAACATACACCCGGAGCATTTTATTCTATTGAAGATATCAGGAACTCCAAGCAGGGTGTATTTTCTGGTAACTCAAGCAGGCTTTCTAGTATAAAGAATTTTATTTCTAAAAGACCATGATTTTTTTCCGTATTAGGATTATTTTTTTGAAATTTATAATATCTTAGTTAAAAATCAGCAGCTATATGATTTACAGGTTTAGAGTAACATTTGAAGATCATGATGAAATTTTCAGGGAGATAGATATTCGTTCCAATCAAACATTTGAAGAATTACATGTGTGCATTCAAAAATCAATTGGATTTGACAATGCGCATAACGCTTCATTTTATATAAGCGATGATTACTGGAGAAAAGGAACAGAAATAACATTAAAGAATGAAACCGAGCAGGAGAAAAAATTAATGGCGAAATCCAAATTGGGTGCGTTCATTGAAGATCCACATCAAAAACTACTTTACCTTTTTGACTTTAACGCCGGCTGGCATTTTTATATTGAATTGATCAAGATTCTGGATGCTGATCCAAAATCGACCTACCCAAGAGCAAGCAAATCGGCAGGTATAGCGCCTAACCAGTATAAAATTGTAAATATTGCTCCTCCGGTTGTTGAAGATGAAGACGAAGAAGAAGCCACCGAAAAAAAGGAAAAAATATTCAGCAGTGAAGAAAGCTGGGAAGATGAAGATGCGATGGAAGATGATATGATAGAGGTAAAAGATGAAGACGAGCCGGCAGAAGAAGGTGATGAAGCTGAACCAGAAGTAGCAGAAGATCCTGAAGAGTAAGATTAATTTTCTACATACCATTATGCCAAGCAATTGTAATGTGTTTAACTTCTTGCTATGGCGCTGAACTTTTTGATATTTGTTGTTGGCCCCACCGCCATTGGTAAAACCAATACAAGTATTCATCTCGCAAAACATTTTAACGCACCCATTCTTTCCGCCGACTCGCGGCAATTTTTTAAAGAAATGAACATTGGCACAGCTAAACCTTCTGAAGAAGAGTTAAGCATGGCCAAACATTATTTCATCAACAACAAAAGCATTCATGATAATTATAATGTTGGATTGTTTGAAATGGAAAGTATTGAGACTCTTGATTCAATTTATAAGTCGGGAAATATCGCAATTGTAGTTGGAGGTTCCGGACTTTACATCAATGCTATTTGCGATGGATTAGATGAGTTGCCGGAAACAGAAGAAGGTGTTAGAGAAGAACTGATAAAATTACATCAAGAAAAAGGAATTACTCAGTTACAGGAATTGTTAAAACAACATGATCCGGTTTATTACAACGAAGTAGACATTCAAAACCCACAACGTATAATGCGGGCTCTGGAAGTTTGTATAAGCAGCGGTACGCCTTTTTCTACTTTTCGAAAAAAAAAATCTGTGCCGAGAAATTTTATACCAATTAAGATCGGTCTGAATATTGACCGTGAAGAATTATACAAAAAAATAAATCTGCGTGTAGATGAGATGATGAAGAATGGTTTATTAGAAGAAGTGAAACAATTTCTGCAATACAAAACACTTAATCCACTACAAACAGTGGGGTACAAAGAACTCTTCGATTATTTGGAAAATAAAATTTCATTAGAGGAAGCAGTAGAAAAAACAAAACAGAACACCCGAAATTTTGCCAAGCGCCAGCTTACCTGGTTCAGGAAGGATATGAATATTAAATGGTTTGAACCATTGCAGCAGGATGAAATAATTAAATATATAGAGACTATAATTCTACAAAACAATAATGCTGGGGATAATAAGGGATTATAAACACGTAGAGCGCCCGGTTCTGTATTTGGTGGTGGCTGAATTTTTTATTCAGCTCATCAACTCTTCTTTTATGGTTATCCAGCCTTTGTATATGAAAGCGGAGGGATTTGATGATGGGTCAACTGCAGGGTATATTTCATATCGTTTTTTAGGAGTATTGTTATTGGCACTGCCCGTAGGACTTTTCATTAAAAAGAGAAGGTTGAAACCCTTGTTCTATCTCTCTTCATTCGCTGTGCCCACTTTCGCGCTGCTCATCATTTTCTCTATACATGAGCATATTCATTGGCTCATTAATGTTTCGCAATTTTTATGGGGCAGCTCTTTTACTTTTTTACAGATATGCAGTTTACCTTTCATATTACGCAACGCAAAAAAAGAAACACATACAGAAGCTATTGCACTTAATTACTCCACCTGGAGTTTCGCCGGGATACTTGGCGGATTTATTATTGGCGTTTTAAGCTGGTACAATGCGTCCTTGTTTAACGAAGAAAATATTCTCATCATCATTTCCATCTTAGGATACATAGGCGTTTATTTTGTTTACAAAATAAGTATCAAAGAAAATGTTCCCACGAATGAAACTATTCGAAAAGAAAAAATGCTTGGCTTATGGGATTTTGATTGGGTACTAATTACAAAATCAATGATCCCAACGGTGATCATAGCAGTTGGTGCAGGACTCACCATACCATTTATGAGTTTATTTTTTTCCAATGTACACAACATGAGTACAGGAACTTTTTCTGTGGTAACATCAATCACCTCTATACTGGTAGCTATTTGCGCCATGCTTGTTCCAAGAATAAAAAGAGGTATTGGCTATAAAGTAGCGGTCCCTGCAACTCAAAGCGTTGCTGTTATTTCATTATTTTGCCTCGCCACTACACAATATTACAGTCAATATCCAATAGCGGTTTACATTGCGATTTTTTGTTTTATGATACGCCAGCCTCTCATGAATCTTGCCAGCCCAATGACATCAGAGATTGTGATGAGTTATGTTGGAAGTAAGAACAGGGAAATGGTAAGTGCGTTAACTTCTGCTATTTGGTCGGGCAGCTGGTTTATAAGTTCCCGCATTTTTAAAGTACTCAGAGATGGTGGACATGCTTATGTTAGTGTATTTTTGATAACAGCAACATTATATGCTATTGGAGTGGTTTGGTATTATTTTTTGATACTTGACTACGATCGCCGGGAGCAAGCCGGACTCATAGAAAAATAATTTGAAACAATATTATATCCACTATAGCATCTCGACAAGCTCGATGTAACACTTGTGTGGAGGTCAATTCGAGCCTGTCGAGAATCGTGCGTAGTAACTTAAACAATTATAAATAAAAATGGAAAATAATTATATCGATAGTGTAAAAAAACAATTTTTATACTATAAAATGTTAGGCGAAAAAGCCATGGAACAAATTCCGGAAGAAAAACTATTTTGGTTATACAACGAGGAAAGTAATAGCATAGCCACTCTTGTAAAGCACTTAACCGGTAATATGTTATCGCGTTGGACAGATTTTTTTACCAGTGACGGAGAAAAGGAATGGCGCAACAGGGACAGTGAATTTGTTGATGATGTAAAAAGCAGACAGCAATTAATTGAGATATGGGATATGGGCTGGAAATGTTTGTTTAATGTAATTGGCAATCTGAAACCTGAAGATCTTGAAAGAATTGTATACATCCGAAACCAGGGACATACCGTTGTTGATGCCATTAACAGGCAATTAGCGCATTATCCTTATCACATTGGACAAATTGTATTTCTAGCAAAAATGGTGAGTGAAAAGTGGAACAGCTTATCTATTCCAAAAAATAAATCAGCGGAATATAATTCGGATAAATTTTCAAAGGAAAAATCGAGGCAGCATTTTACTGACGAAATACAGAATAAGAAAAAATAAAAATACCCCTCGCCCTCCGGATGGAGACTATTGGCGTAGTATAACGAGGGGGTTCGCCTGATGTGATCAGGCAGAATGATTTAATTAACCTGTTTCTTTTTTTTGAAATACAAGTAATCCAGAAAATAAACCAATCGCAGAGAAACACTATTGGTTTGCGGAGAACTGATGGTATTGTCAAAGTTTTTTCCAAAATGAGAAATAACAACAACATCGTCTTTTTCAATAGCATTTTTATACGTAAAATTTAACATGCTGCCGGGAGCAAACTGCCAAGTGTAAACCACATCAATATTAAAAGCGTTATAATTAAAATCATTACTTGTAGGATAATTATCGTAATGCGATAAGTATCCATCATTATCCAATCTATAATAATTATTCTTGTATTCACCGGTTATCCAATAATGACGGGCATTTATATTAAGTGCCATACGCGGATTAAAAATATATTTGAGTAAAAAAGAATTTTCTATTGTATGAAGCTCCCTTGCTCCCATTACAATATCTCCCAATGCATCGAACGTGACAAAGCCCGGATTAAACGGATCATAGTCGTAACAAAATGCGTATGTTGCCGACATTCTGTTACTGAAGCGGTAACGTATTTTTGGAGTGGCTGCATAACCCGCTTTAGCCAATAAGTTGTTTGTATTGCTTTTAAAAAAATTTGCCATGCTTATCGTCATATCAACAGCCAGTTTTTTTCTATAGTCGCTGCTTATACCTGCATATAAATAATAGTATTGGGAAGTGCGATAAAATCTGCCGGGAACTCGCGGTTCGTTATAATCATACAAGGACGTGGGAGATGTATTTCCTCCTGCAAAAAAGCTATGATAGTTTAATAAGGTTACAAACAGGTTCAGTTCATAACCAAGATCTATTCTATGGCCGGTAAGGTAATTATATCCATAACTTATATTTGATGAGCTGCTTGAGTTACGCAAAAACCTCCAGGGCTTATATAAATTATGTTCGACATAAAGGTTCAATGAACCATAATTATTTACCGATTGAAAACCAAGATCACTTCTATTAAAAGTATTATTCATCACCTCATGCCCAAGGCCATAACCAAAAACTCCTCCTGTTTTTCTAATACCCAAAAAATAATTGTATCCCAATTGATTCTGGTATGTTTCAGCCGCACCGGGAACTTTTACATATTTCTGACTCAGTGTAAAATTCCCATCAGTCGCCAATGTGTTTTTTTTATTGAATAATGTACAACCTGTACCTGTGACATTTGCATCATTACTATTCTTCTCCCTTATCACATTTGTATTAATAAAATAAACACTGGAATTGTTTTTTAGCTGCTGGTCAAAAACAATAACGTTATAGTTTGTCAAAGGCTCAGTCATAATTTTTCTTGTGTTTCCAATGGAATCTTTTACTATCGCCTCCATCCTATCCGTAACTGCGTTAAAAACACCTATACCCAATCCATTATTATTCCTTCCCGAAAGTTTTATCGCGTTCAATAATTTTACTCTTGAAGGATTCTCTATCAATTCTTCTCCGGGCCGTAATTGATATGAAACAGCGTAAAATCCAACAGGTGTTTTCCCTATTCTCCTTGAATAAAACAAACTGTTCTTGCTGAACAACTCTGTACTCTCCTTAAAAAAAGATCGGTTCTCATCATATATCACTTCTCTGTAACCAAGATTTTTTACTTTTCTATCGAATTGCACCTGGCCAAAATCAGGCAATAAACTCATGTCAATAGTAAAACGTTCGTCTATCCCGTATTTCATATCAACGCCTGCATTGTATGAAAATGTATTCGCGTATTTATAGGTTCCATCGAGTTCAGAAAATGGAGACCTCTCTTCATAAAAGGACACATAAGGTGTAAATGATAAGCGGAGCGGCAACTTAATATTTTCAATTCCCCTTAACGTTCCCCATAATTTAAGTGGACTTGATTCAGTGGGCGGCGTAAATGCCCATTGATCGAATTCCCTGTTGCGCCTTATACTGCGTATCATTTGCATGGCCCACTCCTGCTTCACCTTTTTAGGAAAACGAAATGCAGAATACGGAATTTTAATTTCAAGACTCCATCCTTTCTCATTAATATCTACTTCGCTTATCCACACGGCATCAAAAGTTGGATCACTGAATTTCTCATCCACCTGAACACCCGAAGCATAAACAGAAAAAATAAAAGCATCCTTCCTGGTATTGTATGGATCAATACGAAAAGAAAAAAAATCTGAATTTAAATCCGCATCGTCTCTGCTGCCCAGTTCATGCAAAATACTATCAGGTGCAGAATCATACATCATGGCTCCGATGTAAATGGCATAATCATCATACAATATCCTTACATCCGTTGCTTGTGTTGGTTTTGCTTTTTGAATTGGTAAATTCTGGGTAAAATTATTTATTAAAACTCCATTTTTCCAGCAGTCATCATCCAGCTTTCCATCCAGCTTAGGTTCCTGTAATGTTCGAACGGCTAAGGCTACCCGGAGTGAATCAGACGAACAGTAAACCTTATTGAGGTATACAAGCGTGAAAACAAGAATGAAATATTTAACACGGATTTGGAACACAGGATAAAGTTAGCTGGATTTCAACTTTTGCTTCCAACGATTACACCAATGGTGAAGAAAAGGGATAAAAGGAGAAAAATTCTACTTTTTAAAAGAAATATTTTATCTATTATTCTTATTAATACTGTTGATCTTAATCATATTATTCTCTTTTTGTGACATTTGTCCAAAAACCAGATTATTTTTAATTAAAATCATATTTTGTACTACAGCCAAAAAGCAAATATTTCGTATAGGGGAGTTCTAAAAATAGAATGTTAAAAACAATCTAATAAAATCGTATCT
>CAZQIC010000106.1:0-17422 GCA_964593555.1 uncultured Bacteroidia bacterium
AGATACGATTTTATTAGATTGTTTTTAACATTCTATTTTTAGAACTCCCCTAAAAATAGTTACATACATGTGTTTGCATTTCCGAATGCTGCAATAAGCGGAAACACGTCTGTATGTAATGGAAATAGTGCAAATCTGTCTGCGTCGGGAACAGGATTGTATCAATGGAGCACAGGGGCAAGTAGTTCTTCAATTTCGGTTACACCAACAACACCAACATCTTATACGCTCACAGTAGACAATACAGGATGTATCAATACTGCGACTATTACAGTAAATGTTGGTCAATATCCCACAGGTACTATTACTGGAATTGATTCGATTTGCAGTGGCGGTAATTTAACACTTACAGCATCGGGCGGTGGAACTTATACATGGAGCACAGGTGCAACTTCAGTATCATTGTTGGTTTCTCCTGCATCACCAAGTAATTATTCTGTAATCGTTTCCAATGGAATATGTGCGGATACAGCGTATCACTTTGTAACAGTTAATCCGCTTCCAACAGTTGTTGTGACGGGAAATATTTTATTGTGCATCGGAGATTCGGCATTACTTACAGCATCTGGTGCAGCGAATTATATATGGAACACTGGAAATACAATGGCAAATGTTTCTGTCACACCAACCACACCTACAAGTTATACGGTTGTTGGTACTAATTCAAATGGCTGCAGTAATGCTACAGCCGTATCTGTTAATGTTAGTCAATACCCAAACGCACAGGCCTGGCCTGATAGTTCGGTGTGTGAAGGAGAATTAGTTGTTATTCATGCTTCAGGAGGAGCAAATTACCTCTGGAACACAGGTTCAACAACATCCTCATTTATTGTTCTCCCATCAACAACAGGAAGTACAATGTATACGGTAACAGTTAGCAATGGAAATTGTTCTTCAACGGCATTAACAACTATTACTGTAGTGCCAGTGCCGATGGTGAACGCAAGGGGTGATACTACAATTGTGGCAGGTAACAGTACGCTAATTTCTGCGAGTGGCGGAACTTCATATTCTTGGTATCCTTCTGACGGATTAAGTTGTATTACTTGTAGTGATCCAACAGCAGTTCCACAAATAACTACGAAATACTACGTGATCGTTAGAGACGAAAATGGATGTGCTGTATGGGATTCTGTTTTGGTTATTGTAGAAAACGAATGTGGTGATGGATTGGTACATATTCCCAATGCGTTTTCTCCCGATGAAAATGGAGCCAATGATATGATACGTATATGGGTAAAAGGCAGTTGCATCAAAACGTTAAAGTTTACTATTTATGATAGGTGGGGCAATACCGTTTATGAAAGTACCGATTTCAATGCATCATGGGATGGAAAATATAAAAACAAATTAATGGATGCGGGTGTTTTTGTTTATGCACTAAGTGCCGCGCTTTTGAATGGGGATGAGATAATTAAGAAAGGCAATATCACCCTTGTGAGATGACCCAATATTCTTCTAGCGTACCAATGAAACATTCCCCTTCTTGCTTACTTCATCGCCGTTGATCAAAGACGCTTCAATAAAATAAATAAATACATCAGTATTCATCGTTTTGCCTTTGTACTTTCCGTTCCAGCCAACGGTTATGTCATTGGTTTCAAAAACTTTTTCTCCCCAGCGGTCATATATTTTAAATAAAATTGTTTTTATACAATTGCTATAAACAAACAATATATCGTTTTGTTCGTCCTCATTTGGAGAAAACACATTCGGAACAAAAATATCTCCACATTGGATGTCAATAGTTATGGTCACCGAATCAAGACTTGTACAGCCATTATTGTCAGTAACAGTTACATAATATTTTGTTGCAAGCTGCGGTGTTGCGGCCGGGTATTGACAGGTTATACAACTTAACCCTGTCGCCGGTGACCATGAATAGGAACCTCCGCCGGATGCAGATAAAATGGTAGAAGTTCCTGAAGGTATTGTTGTGTTATTTCCCGCATCAGCAAGAGGCATGGAGAAAACAGTGATGACTACTTCATCTGTATCAGAGCAGGCGCCATTAAATACCGCGACAGAATAAGTTGAGGTGAGAACAGGAGAAGCAACAGGATTGCTAATACCTGTGTTGCTAATGCCAGCAGCAGGATACCAGTTGTAATTATTTCCACCGCTCGCATTTAATTGCAACGACTCGCCTTCGCATATTATAGAATCATTTCCTGCGTTTGCTAGTGGTACATTGGTTACGCTTACACTAAATACTGCAATGTTTGTACATCCATTGCTATTGGTGGCAAGCACAGAATAAGTGCTCAAAGAAATTGGGTTCGATGAAATAACAGTTCCAGTCGTAGAGCTAATTCCTGAAGCAGATGACCAGACATAGGAGGATCCTCCGCTGGCAGTTAAAAAAGCTATATCGCCAATACAAATAGGATTGTTCCCTGTGATGTTTACAATTGGAATTGAATCAACATAAATAGTAATGAATGAGGTATCAGCGCAGCCGCCTGTGCCAGATCCAACAACAGTATACGTTGTTGAAGAAGTTGCAGATGATATTACACTTGTGCCGGTTGATGAATTTAATCCGGAGGCAGGTATCCACTGGTAAGCGTTTGCACCGCCCACACTAAGGTTTGCGGCTTGCCCGGAACAAATGCTGTCATTGCTACTAACGCTTAGCGTTGGTGTGGCGGCAACAGAAATTGTTGTTGTAGTGTTTGATGTACAGCCTAAGGAACTTGTTCCTGTTATGGTATAGGTATTGCTTGAGGTAATGGTGACTATTGCTCCGGTTGTACTGCTGATCCCTGTTGAAGGAGACCATGTATAACTTGAGCTTCCGGATACGGTTAGTGTCGTATTGTTCCCGCTGCAAAGTGCGGTAATCCCATTGATTAAAATTGTTGGTAATGGATTTACCACAACATTTACATGTGCAGTGTCTTTGCAGCCGTCGGCACTCGTTACAGTCATTGTATAAACTCCATTTCCCGCTGTTGTAACTGGTGTAATTGCGGGATTGGGTTGAGTTGAATTAAATCCATTTGGTCCTGACCAACTGTAAGAGTTACCACCGGCCGCAGAAAGGGTTAATGTGTTTCCTTCGCATACTGCGCTATTGCTTGATCCAACTGCAATAGGCTGAGTGAATAAAGTAACTTTTACAGAATCATAAAAATCACAAGCGATCGTCATTTTTAATGTGTATGTTATATTACCTCCGGGACTTGCTTTGGGTGTCGCAATGTTTGGATTATTTAACCCCGTTGTTGGCGTCCATTGATAACTTGCTCCGCTTACACTCGGTGTACCGATCTGAACAGAATCTCCTAAGCATATAATTGTATCAAGCCCTGCATTTACTGTTGGGTAAACATAGTTGTAATGATCTAAAAAATGTGTTGGCAACCCTAAATAACTTCCAGGTCCGATAATTGGTAAACTTGATATAGCAATACCCGGGCTGTTAAAATTATCCGGTGTGTTAATTATGTTTAAACTTCTTGTGTCTAATCCGGAAAAATATATTTTTTGATCCGGCCCTTCGCGTAAAGCGCCAATGTAACAGCTGGGTGTTCCGGGAAAAGTATCAATAGTTTGTGTATTCATGATGGAGCCAAGACCCAATGCAACAGCATAACGCTTATACCTGAATAATTTAGGAGGATACGCGCAATCCGGCCTGGTTCCCTCTGTTAAATAAATAATGGAATCGTTCGGAGAAAACGCTCCACCATAAAAACTGCCGCGGTAACTGACTGGAAGATTTGCTAACTGTACACTGTTGCTTGCAAGTCCTGTTGAAGCATCAAAATCCATAAGATAAGCAACCCTCGACCATGAAACACCTAACAGAGATTTGCCATCGTGTGAGGGAGCGAGCCAGCTTATTTCTCCTATGGGGGAGACCGTACTTATTTGAGGGATGGAACTAACACCATTTGCACAAACCAGGTATGCATATAATTTATCCCCGGGTTTTTTAGCTGATATAACCCAATAATCTAAGCCGTTTGTGTGTTTGATTGCAGCTATCTTTTCACATGTTGAATCTGCGAGTGGAACTTTATTATCGTTCACCCCAAGTTGTGAATGAATAAAAGCAGTATCAATATCTCCGAGTCCGCTATTTAAAGTTGCATCTATAACGCTGTAATATAATCCGTCGTATAAACCTTTTGGTCCGATCGTTGATGTGCCCGAATTTCCATCTGTAGTAAATACATAATATTTATTTGGCTGATTGATTACAGGTGTAATGATCGCCGACATAGTGGAACTTGGATCGCCTGATAGCATGCGATTCCAATCTGCAGGATAAGAAATACCATTTGCATTGGGCATAGGGTTATGGTTCTTATCCCAAATTGTCATCCCATCGGTATAGAATAATAAGTTTCCATTTACATCTGATATAGCTGCAGAGCCTTCGTTGGTAAGCATTGGCGAATTGGAAAGTGGAACAGGAGGCGCACAGCTAAAATCAAGTCCGGCATTAAAACCGAAGTACCAGTTATTGTCTCTTTTATTAGTATAATTCGTAGGAGCAGCGCATGATAAATTTTGATTGTAAATGCATAGGTCCCCTGTGATATCGACATTGGAATTTTTTCTCTGGATGCGTATATAATATAACGGACCGGCCGGTGTATTAACTAAAATGGAAAGATTGGCGCCAATATTATAATTGATCGCTGTGTTGCTTGCACAATTCAGTTCGGAGAGTGCAGCACACGAGGCTCCTGAGAGTACCTGCAATACATATTGATCTGTACCAGATGTCGCCGTAAATTCTATAATCGTTTGTGTAGCACTTGGTGTAAAAGTATACCACACATCTTTAAAATTTCCGTTACAGGAAGGCAGCGGTAAATTTCCGCTGGTGGGGCGTCCCACAGTACTCACAGTCGTTGAAGCGCAGGCAGCATAAGAGGGACTCACTGCTACAGCAATTGCTGTGCTGCAATCGTCACCCGCTGCCGCTAAAATTCTATTGGAAAAAATTAAAACGAATACAAAAGATTTTACAAAACGCATTCTTATTACATGGGGTTAATAAAAACGTAAGTAGATAAATTATCTTAATCAAGATAGTTAAAAAAAATGGCAATTAAAATTTTAGGATTAGAAAAGGATATAATGCGGATGTTCCTAGCGTATTAAAGAGACATTTCCTTCTTGACGTATTTCTGTTCCGGTGATCAATATTGCTTCGAGAGAATAAGCGAATACCTGCGTACTCATTAATTCACCCTTATACATTCCGTCCCAGTCAATTGTGGTGTCGTTGGTTTCAAACACTTTTTCGCCCCAGCGATCGTAAATTTTAAATGTCATGGTCTTAATGCAATTACCATAAATATGTAAAACTTCATTTTGCCCGTTATTGTCGGGTGAAAAAGCAGTGGGCACAAAAATTTCTCCGCATAGCAGATCAACGGTTACTGTAACCGAATCAAGACTGGTGCAGCCATTATTGTCAGTAACAGTTACATAATATTTTGTTGTGATCTGTGGGGATGCATTTGGATATTGACATGTTACACAGCTTAAACCTGTTGCGGGTGACCAGGAATATGAACCACCGCCTGCTGCAGATAATACAGTGGAATTTCCTGAAAGTATTGTGGTATTATTTCCTGCATCAGCAATTAATAAACTGTTAACAACAATAGAAATTGTTATAGAATCCCTGGGGCAACTGACAATAAGTTTCACATTATAAGTGCCTGCTGTTGTATACACGTGAATAGGGTTAGTAGAATCCGCATTACTTCCATCATCAAAATCCCAATAAGAATTTGCGGGTGACCATGCGCCGCTTTGCCAAACACAATTTCCGGTTGATGTATTTGTAAACGTTATTGTTGATCCGCACGTGGGGTTTGGAGTATATGTAAAACCGGGTGTTACAGAAGGTTCCAAAACGTACACTACTGGTTGGTCAACTCCAATGCCGCCGTTCAGCTTAGTTGTTTGGTAAGCGCCGGTGGTAGTTGGAAAATTTGGTGAGTGAGATGTGCCGCACATATATGCTGTTTCCCCACAAGTACCATAGAGCACGATCCCTAATTGGCTTTGCCCTCCAGTATAATCCTCATCAACTCCGCCGAAATAAGAGGCGTACGTTAAATTACCTGTTGAACTTAGTTTGCATAAAAACAGATCAGTTATTCCGTTTGCTGAATTGTCATAAGCACAGGAGGTGGCAGGAAAATCTGAAGATTTTGTTGTGCCCCCAATAAAGGCTTCATTTAAAGCATTAACGTCTATGTCATATCCTATTTCACTGTCTGCTCCGCCAATATATGTAGAGTATATAAGTGTTGAACCAGTATTATTTAATTTTAATGCAAACGCATCCAGGTAGGCGAGTCCTCCTGTCCCGCCATTCAGGTTGGTATCATATGCGCCCACCGTAACAGGAAAATCACCGGATTGTGTGAAACCTGTAACAAACGCTTCGTCAGAAGAGTTTACAGAAATACCATATCCCTGATCGGTATGCATAGCGCCGCCTACGTATGTTGAATATATTAAAGCAGAACCGCTCGCATTTAGTTTTACTACGATGACATCATTGCCATTTCCGCCTCCATTATAACTGGTATCAAAAACTCCTGAAGTTGTAGGGAAATTGCTGCTTGCAGAGTATCCTGTAATAAATGCTTCCCCATTGGAATTGATATCAATCTCATTCGAATCATCTGCGCCTGTTCCGCCAATTAGTGTGGAATAAATAAGAGAAGAGCCTGTCGAATTTAATTTACACACAAACCCATCCAATGATCCACCGTGAGTAGCTTGAAAAGCTCCTGCTGTTGTTGGAAAATTTGCTACTGCATTATACCAGGTAGATCCTGTTATATAAACTTCATCAGCGGGATTAACAGCAATGCCATATCCATAATCCAATCCATTTCCTCCAAGGAAGGTAGAATACAAAAGTGCATTTCCGACAGCATTCAATTTAAATGCAAGTCCATCTATTGATCCAGAAGGTGTTACATCATACGCTCCGGCGGTTACAGGGTAAGTCCCATTAACCGACCAGGTTTGTCCGGTTACAAAAGCTT
The DNA here is from genome assembly GCA_964593555.1 of uncultured Bacteroidia bacterium. Lineage (GTDB taxonomy): Bacteria > Bacteroidota > Bacteroidia > JAFLBG01 > JAFLBG01 > CAZQIC01. The sequence goes on from CAZQIC010000106.1 coordinate 7,035, forward strand.
CTCCTGCTGAATTTACAACAATGCCATTTCCGTAATCAACATTATTTCCTCCAACAAAAGTGGAATAAACAAGAGTGTTCCCTGCAGGGTTCATTTTAAATACAAAAATGTCGGCGTAGTTTCCGCCTGTAGTAAGAAATACTCCTGTTGTTATTGGAAATGTGCTGCCTGCATAACCTGTTCCATAAACATAACCTGCTGCATCAACAGCAATGTCATAAATGTATTGATTTAAGGTAGTGCCGCCTATAAAAGTTGACCATTTAAAATTCACGGGATCAATTACAAGTTCTTCGAGTGAATTGTATATCCCTTTTATTTCGAATCCGAAACTTACACTATCAATTAATTTATATACAACAGTTACATTGGTTTTTATTCCATTAATAACCTGGTACGATTCGGGAATTTCCTCAATGAGTTTCCCCCAGGGAGTGCTGATCTCAAGCTGGCCTTTGCTGTTAATGTTTAATTTATTTATTCCATCGCAAGTGAGATGAATATTATTTACATCGGCATGCGATTTTAAAATAAAATCATATTTCAGATTTTGTCCTTGTGAATAATAACGTAAATCAATATTGTTATAGATGTTTTCATATTTTACTAAACGATAATCGGGAACATTAATAGCGTTTTTTCCATAGGTAATATAGTTGGTCTGGCTGCCTTCTCCACCTTCAGCAGTTACAGCTATGTTTTTGTTGCACCCTTCGAAGATAATATTCCATACCATGCATTCAACAGGCAAAGGATGCTCATGATCTGCAGGTGTATTTTTATCTGTCTTGCCTTCCTTTGAAAATCCGAAACTGACTTTATCTTTTAAAAATGAAACGCTGGCATTCCACCCAGCAGAAGAACCTTGGTAAAAAATTTGATTATCCCATTGTCCGCAGTTTTTTCGAAAATTTATTGGGAGATCCTTTATCTTATCAGCAAAATTTTGCTGAGCTCTTTTATTTTCTTGTGCATAACCAGTTTGAATGATCAGAAAAAAAACAAGGGAACAAAGTGTACCTGATACATTGAAAAAAGGACCAGTCGTATTTTGTCTAGGAAAATTCATGATAATACAGTATGCAAAGATAGCCCTACACTGTAGTAAATGCAAGGCTATTTTTAGAAAAGATTAGGAGGCAATGCTGAAAATTATGCAGGAAAGCATGATTGGCAAAATATGTTTTCAAGGTAAATATCCAAAAAGGGAAATGTGCGTTTTATTCGATAGATTTATGTAATGAAACGCGTGCAGTATATAAATCATCTTCTTCTCGCATTTTTATTTTTGCTCTACATGATTACTGCCTGCTATTCATCAAATCCGGGATCAGTGTACGATCTCTCTGAGTTGAAAATATCCGGCATAAATTTTACAGAGAACAAGGGACAAATTATTGATGGGAACCATAACCTGCGTCCGGACATTTTGTATGTGGGAGATGGAGGTGGCATGAAAGTGTATCTGAGAAAATCCGGCATTAGTTATGTGTTGAGTAAAACAACAGCGAAAAAAGATGAGGAAAAAGTGTTGAACGAAAGAACTGGGATGGAAAATGAAATACAACAAATTACAAATATTCATCTGCACAGAATAGACCTGGACTTTGTCGATTGCAATAGCAACATCACTATACTCAGGGATAATGAGGCGCAAGGATATTCAAATTACTATTATGGTCATTGTCCTAAAGGGATAACCAATGTACATTCTTATAATAGGGTTGTGTATCAAAATGTTTTTCCCAATATTGATTTTGTTTTTTACGGAGGGAAAAAGGAAGGATTGAAATATGATATAATTGTTAAGCCAGGAGGTGATCCCAATAATATAAAGCTGAAATATAGCGGAGCAGATGAATTAGAAATTACAAACGGAGAATTAAAAATTAAAAATTCTATCGCTGAAATAACTGAGAATATCCCAAAAGTTTACCAAAATATAAATGGAAAAGTCATTGAAATAAAGACTGAATATATTCTTCATGGAACAACTTTGAACTTTAAACTAGGAACTTTCAACTCAGCTTTTTCGCTGGTGATTGATCCCTGGGCGACCTATTTCGGGGGCAATAAAAGTGACTACTCAACAGGCATCGCAACAGATAACGCAGGTAATACTGTGATTTCCGGATATACTCTTGGTGGTACTTTTCCTGTTGGGGCCGCCGGAGCCAGTGTTGTTCAGCAGTCGGCGTTTGGTGGAATGGTAGGGCTATACGATGCTTTCATTGTTAAATTTGATCCGGCCGGAGCATTGCAGTGGGCAACTTTTTATGGAGGTGACCAGGATGATAGAGGCATGGGCATTGCTACTGATAATGGAGGGAATGTGCTTGTTACCGGATATACTGGCGGAGGTACTTTTCCTACTGGATCTACAGGGGCAAATATAGTTCAACAAGCAGCGTATGGAGGAGGATCACTTGATGCCTTTGTTGTGAAGTTTAATGTCTTAGGCGCAATGCAGTGGGCGACCTTTTATGGTGGTGACCAAAAGGAGGAGGCTTACGGAATTGCTATAGATAATTTAGATAACCCTGTGATCACAGGCCACACAGGAGGCGGCACATTCCCTATAGGATTCACAGGAGGCAATGTAGTTCAACAAGCGGCGTATGGAGGAGCATTATGGGATGTTTTTGTCGTAAAATTCAATTCTACAGGAGCGATGCAATGGGCCACCTATTGTGGGGGGGATAAAATTGATTTGGCTTATGCTATTGCAATAGACAATGCGAATAATCCGGTTATTACCGGGTCAAGTCAGGGTGGCACTTTCCCTGTCGGATTTACAGGAGCAAATGTGGTGCATCAAGCTGTTTATGGGGGAGGTCCGATTCGTGATATAATTGTAGTGAAATACAATTCTATTGGAGTGCGGCAATGGGCTACTTTTTTAGGTGGGGCGGTGAATGAGGCGGGTAATGCTATTGCTACAGATAATAATGGCAATGTAGTGATCACGGGATGGAATTTAGGAGCAGGTTTCCCTGTTGCCGCTACTGCAGGCAATGTTATGCAGCAATCAGTATCCGGAGGAAGTAGTGATGCCATTGTTGCAAAATTTGATCCTACCGGAGTTATGCTGTGGGCGACATATTATGGTACAAATCAGCCGGAGACAGGCTTTGGTATTACAATTGATCTCAATAATAATATTTATATGTTGATGGAAGCAGAAGATGTTTCCACTCCTTCATTGGTTGATCCTTGCAGTTACCAAACCTTATTTAATGCAGGTTTTGGTTCAAGTCAGAGCGGTGGGCCACCGGAGGATCAACTCTTAGTAAAGTTTAAACCCAATGGGGAAAAAACTTGTGCAAGTTACCTTGGTGGTCGTGGGGAAGATGATCTAGATAATGGAGCGGGAATAACTATCAATGGCAATTCACTATTTATAACAGGCGCAACAGATGGCGGATACCCGGTAACACCTGGTGTTGCGCAAACAGCGTATGCAGGGCCAAATACTTTTTTTTATTCAGGCGGTAGTGATGTTTTTGTAACTTCTATATGTGCGAATATTTGTGAGGGCCCATTGTCATTGGGATTAAGTATTACAACGGATACTAACAATGTATGCTCCAATGTGCCAATTAATTATTCTTTTGCCATAAATAATTCCTGTGATACCACTGGCTATCTCTTTCAATGGACATTTACAGGAGGCACTCCCTCCAGTTCAAGCGCAAGAAATCCGGCAATTTTTTATAATGCTTCCGGAAATCATACTGCAAAAGTTGTGGTAACTACGCCCTGTAAAAAAGATTCTGTGAGCCAGTCCAAAAATATAACAGTCATTAATAATGTCAATACAAGTGGCAGCCAAAACATTTGTCAGGGACAATCAGTTTCCATTCATGGAGCAAGTCAAAGTATTGCAGGAGTGTACACACAAACTTTTGCGGCTGCCATAGGTTGTGATAGTATATCAGCAATTACACTCGTGGTAAATAGTATCAGCAGTAGTACTGTTAATCCCAATGCCTGCAGTAGTTATATTCACAATGCACAAACATACACTATCACTGGTGTATATTCCCAAACACTTACTAATCTTGGTGGATGCGATAGTGTTCTTTCTATTAACTTAACTATAGGAAGTCCAATTAATACTTCGGGCAGTCAAAACATTTGTCAGGGACAGTCTATTCCCATTCATGGAATAAATCAAAGTACGCCAGGCATATACTCTCAAACTTTTGTAGCAACAGGCGGTTGTGATAGTATATCAGCAATTTCACTCGCTGTAAATAGCATAAGCAATAATACTGTTACTGTAAATGCCTGCAATAGCTATACACTTAATGGACAAAGTTATTCCAGCAACGGAATTTATACTCAAACACTTGCCAATGCAATGGGCTGCGACAGCCTGCTAACTCTCGATCTTACGATTAGCAATATTATTAATACAAATGGTAATCAAAGTGTTTGTCTGGGACAATCAGTTCTCATACACGGGATAAACCAAAGTACTCCCGGAGTGTACACGCAGACTTTTGCACTTGGCGGAGGCTGTGACAGTGTATCTGCAATTACACTTCTTGTAAAAAGTATAAGCAGCAGCACTGTTAATCCGAATGCTTGCAATAATTATACTCACAATGCACAAACGTATGCTGCGAGTGGCATTTATACACAAACACTTACCAATGCTTCAGGCTGTGATAGTATACTTACTATTAATTTAACTATTAGCACTGCACCCAGCAGCAATGGAAATATAGATATTTGTCAGGGACAAATTGCTTCCATTCATGGTATAAATCAAACTATAGCCGGGCTGTATACACAAACATACACAGCTGCTAATGGTTGTGACAGCGTATCATCTATAACATTAACTGTTTTTACTATTCCTATTGCCAATATAGGTGCTGATAGTACTATAATAGCTGGTCAGGGTATAACCATTTCAACACCACCTGTTGCAGGAAGTAATTATCAATGGAGTACAGGAGAAATTACAGCTACGATTAACGTACATCCTACAATTACTTCAACATATGTACTTTTAATTACCGATAGTGATGGTTGCACTGCAACAGATACAATAACTGTTTTTGTAGAAAAGCCTTGCAACGATAACACAGAAGTATTTGTGCCCAATTCATTTTCACCTAATGGCGATGGACAAAATGATGTATTGAAATTATACTCCACTGGTTCTCCGGAAATTATTTACTTCGCCATCTATGATCGCTGGGGTGAAAAAGTTTTTGAGAGCAATGACATTGCTGCTGTATGGGATGGCAGATATAAAAATCGGTTGGAAGATACTGCTGTATTTGCGTATCTTTTAAAAATAAGTTGTAAGGGTTCGACAGAAGAAAATGTGAAAAAGGGGAATATAAGTTTGTTGAGGTAGATTATTTTTTTGTAGATTAAGATGCGATCGATTTTTGTATTTTTATTTTAAAATTATCTCTTGGTTTCTTCAACAGCATTATTTGATCTTATTAAATCGCTTACTCCTTCCGAGAAAAGGCATTTCAAAATATTTTCGGCTAAAAGTTCAGTTAAGGAAAGCAGTAAATATGAGAAGTTGTTTGATATTATTTATAAACAGGACGTTTATAGTGAGGCGGAGATAAAAAAGAAAATGGCAGATGAAAAAGTTGCCGGTTATTTCCCTGTTGCCAAAAATTATCTTTATGAACTCGTAAAAGATAGTTTACATGTATACCACCTTAATCTTTCCAGGGAATCTATATTTAAAAAAGAATTGCACAGCGTATCCATTCTGTATCAGAAAGGATTGTATGATCAATGTGAAAAATTGATCAGAAAGGTTGAGAAAGAAATGGCCGATGAGGAAAATTACCTTGGGCTGTATGAAATTCGGATCTGGAAACTTAAGCTGGCTAGAACGATAACAAAAAAAGTTAGCTATAAAACCTTCATTGATTTTGCAGATGAAGTAAAACATGCAATAGAAAATGAAAATAACAAGGCAGATTATTCCAGGTTAATGTCTGTTGTTTCCTATTTGTTACGTTTGCCAAACGCCGAAAAAAACGAGGGTGTAAAAAAAAGATTAGAAGCGGCGCTTGCAGATCCGCTATTGTCCTCAATAGACAAAGCAATGAACAACGGTTCAAAAATTCTGTTCAATTATATTTATCTATTATACTATTCATTAATAATTAAGGATTACAGGAAGTCATTTGAATTTGGAAAAAAAAATGTGAGCATTTTTGAATCGAACCCCAAAATAATTAAGGAAGATCCCCTGAGTTACATTCGTGCTGTTAACAATCTTGCCTGGAGTGGCTTTCGCTTGAAAGCTTATGAAGAATGTGAAGCATTAGTTATTAGAATGAATGCCGTTTTAAAAAAGAATAAAATAAAACTTGATGTAAACGGAAGCGTAGGGGCATTTCTTCTCTATAACATTACGGTTACAAATGTTGCCATCAAAAAAGTGAATTTTGAAAAAATCCATTTAATCATCGATGAGCTGGAAAAAGGGTTTTCTCTGTATAAAGGGAAAATGTATATTTCGGATGAGATTTTGCTTACCTATAATGTGGCCTATTTATATTTCGGAATGGGGCAATACAAAAAATCACAGGTATGGCTCCACCAATTATTAAACATGGGGAATGATGATTTGCAGTGGGATATTTCAGAAGCTACCCGCATTTTGATGTTACTTATTCATATTGAAAATGATGAAATGGATCTATTGAGTTATACATCCAGGTCTGTCAACCGCTTTTTCAAAAGAACGGGGAATTTAAATAAGGTGGAATTACTTTTTTTCAAATTTGTAAAGCAATTACTTTCTACTAAAAAGGACAAACGAGACATCTATAAGGATACATTGCAAGCATTCGAAAAAATAAGTAAAAAGGATAAAGAGAAATCACAAGCATTTAACAATATTGATTTTGCCTCATGGCTCGAAAGTAAAATCTACGAAAAATCTTTTGCAGCTGTTGTTAAAGAAAAATTAGCGTTCGTTTCCGGACGTTAGGCGTAAAATTCCCTTTCCGTTCTAAAAAATCAAATAATTGCATAATCCCTGCACTTAATACACAAATCCCCGCACTTTATAAAAGCGTCCCTTTCAAGGTTTTTAATGCACCCATATTTGTGGTATAAATTAAAAACTAATGAAAACTACCCGCAACTTCCGCTTTCTCGCATCGATCATCATTTTTGTTATCATCGCGCTATTGAGTGCATGCTTTAACAGAAGACCAACCATTAATAGTACGAACCCGGCATTTGCAAAATACATTTCAGGGTTCACATCAGGGATGGTCTCCCGAAAATCTAGCATTCGTATTGAGTTGGTTCATGGAGTAAATGAACCAGATACGGCCGGACATACAGGGCAAACTTATTTGGATTCAGCGGCGGCATATAATGCATCACTTACTCATCCTCTTCCGGATTCTTCCTTACTGGAAGATGCATTTTCGTTTGAACCTGAAATAAAGGGACACGCGATATGGATAACTGACCGGATCATTGAATTTATTCCTTCGGAATTACTGCCGCCAAATCAACTGTATACTGCTGAATTTATTTTAAAAAATGTTGCTGTTGTAGACAATGATCTGGAAAAATTCAATTTTCAGCTTTCGACGTATCCGCAAAATTTATTTGTGGCAGTTGATGGGTTACGGAACTATGATGATTATAATATTGAATGGGAAAAGTTGACAGGAAAAATATCTACTTCTGATTACGAAGATACCACTGCCATAAAAAAAGTGTTGACAGTTACGCAGAATGGAAAATCGTTATTCGTAAAAATAACTCCCAGCTATCGCAACAATGAATTTTATTTTTATGTAGACAGTATTAAACGTACAGAAAAGCCGGGAAAGCTACTCGTAACTTGGAATGGAGAGGCAATAAAATCCATAACTACCGGAAACCAGGAAATTACTATTCCGGCATTGGGTGATTTTACAGTGATAGATGCCAAAGTAATAGACGATGGGGATCAATATGTGGAGTTGACATTCAGTGATCCTATTTTATATAATCAGAATTTAAAAGGGATTATTAATATTCAGGGGATGGAGAACCTTACCTACACGGTAGAAAATAATCATGTAAAAGTTTTTTTACAGAATCGTATCGAGGGTGATAAGCTACTTTCGGTAACCAACGGTATTAAAAATTTCAGGGGATATAAAATGAGTGCAGCTTATAGTATCAGCCTGCATTTTGACGAGCCGAATCCATTGGTACGGATAAATGGGAATGGCTGTATTTTACCTAATTCAAACGGATTAATATTCCCTTTTGAGGCGATCAGTTTAAAAGCGGTTGATGTAAGAGTTGTTAAGATCTTTGAAAATAATGTACACCAGTTTTTACAGGTGAATAACCTCGATGGTAATGGTGGCCTGATGCGTGTTGGAAAAGTAATTGTGGAAAAAAGGATCGCATTGGATTATGATAAGAAAAAGAATTTGAAACAGTGGAACACTTTTGTTGTCGATCTCAAAAAGCTAATCTCTCCCGATCCTGGTGCCATCTATAAAGTGAGCATTAAATTTAATAAAGCCTATGCTATATGTAATTGTGATGATGCTGAAAACGAAGCAAGTGAAAATGGAGCCACGTTTGTTGAACAAGATGATAATTGGGATGAAAGATATTGGTATGGTGGTAGTTTTGATGATGGTTATGACTATTGGGATGATTATTACGAGGGTTATTCTCCTTGTCAGAATTATTATTATTACGGGAAAGCAGTCAGCAGAAGTATCCTGGCTTCTGATATTGGCTTGATTTATAAACTCGATGATAATAAAATGTCGCACGCCTTTGTAACAAACATGATCACAGCAAGGCCTATGCCCGGTGCTACAATTGAATATTATGATTATACAAGGCAGCTTATCGCTTCAGGTGTTGCAGGTGCTGATGGGATGCTGGATCTTCAGCTTAAACGTAAACCGTTTTTGATGCTAGCTAAATCCGGAAAGCAGCGGGGATATTTAAAGTTGCTGGATGGCAGCGCAAACTCCTTAAGCAAGTTTGATATAGAAGGAGAGGTAGTTCAAAAAGGTATAAAGGGTTTTATCTATGGCGAGCGTGGCGTGTGGCGTCCCGGAGATTCGCTGTATTTAAATTTTATTATGGAGGATAAAGAAAAGCGGCTACCTCCGAATCACCCGGTAAAATTTGAGTTGCGTGATCCTAATGGACAAATAGTATCCCAGGTAACAAAAACAAAAAATACAAATGGCTTATACGATTTTCGTACCGCAACTACAGCTGAAGCACCAACAGGGAATTATACGGCTACTGCCAAAGTAGGGAATCGAACATTTATGGAGTACCTGAAAATAGAAACGGTAAAACCCAACCGTTTAAAAATATATATGGATTTTGATAAAGGGAAAATAAATGATACAACAGCTAAACTTACAGTAAAATGGCTGCATGGTGCGATCGCGAAAAATTTGCATGCGGTGGTAAATGTAAGTGTCAACGAATCGCAAACATCCTTTGCTAAATATCGCTCCTATGAATTTGATTCACCGATAAGAAAGTATAGCGCAAATACTGAAGCTGTGTTTGATGGTAATTTGGATGAAAAAGGAGAAGCACAGCTGAAAACCAATATAGACGTTGGGCAAACAGCTCCCGGAATGTTACGTGCTACATATATTTCCAAAGTATTCGAAGAGGGTGGTGATTTTAGTATCGACCGCTATAGCATACCATATTCTCCTTACAAAACATATGTAGGATTGGCTGCGCCGGAAACAAAAAGTTATGCAATGGAAACCGGGAACAAATATAAGTTTGATGTGGTAACTCTTGATGAGAAAGGATTATTGATAAATACAAGTAAGTTACAGGTGAAAATTTATAAAATACAATGGCGCTGGTGGTATGAAAGGGGTGATGAGAATTTTGCAAATTATATTTCCCGTTCCAGTACCGTTGTTGTAAAGGATACGATGATTAATGCAAAAGATGGTAAGGGTGGATTTAAGTTTGGAATAAATTATCCCGAGTATGGTCGTTATTTAATTACAGTTACTGATCCCGTTGGAGGCCATCAGACTGGTAAAATAGTGTATATCGATTGGCCGTATTGGAGTAGGGAAAACAGGAGTAATAATGAGAATGCTAATATGCTCAACTTCGCCTGTGATAAAGAAAAGTATACTACCGGTGAAAATATAAAATTATCATTTCCGTCTTCAGCTGCAGGTACGGCATTAGTTAGTATTGAGACCGGAGCTAAAGTGGTTAAAAAATTCTGGATACAAACAAAAAAAGGAGAAACGGTTTATGAATTTCCTGCATCCGGCAATATGGCACCAAATGCTTTTGTTCATGTCACATTAAGGGAGGTTCTATTAATTGATTTTAACAAATGTAACCGTATTTTTTTTTAG
>CAZQIC010000107.1:0-17218 GCA_964593555.1 uncultured Bacteroidia bacterium
AAAAATACGGTTACATTTGTTAAAATCAATTAATAGAACCTCCCTATATATTATGCCGCCGTATTGTATTAAAGAGGAAGACCTGGTTTATGTTTATACTACCATAAAAGAGTTCATCAAAACACATTAATAATGTTTAGCGATCGAAAAAGTATAGTCTTTGTAATTCTCACAGGAATATTTATTACCAATGCCGTTACCGCTGAACTTATTGGAGGTAAACTCATTGAGATTGGTCCTTTTTTTATTGGAGGAATGCAATTGGGGCCTTTTATAATGAGTGTTGGAATTATTCCCTGGCCAGTGGTTTTTTTAACCACAGATTTAATGAATGAATATTATGGGAAGAGCGGGGTAAGAAAACTCTCAATGGTTACAGCATGTTTAATACTTTACGTTGTTGGCATTTTGTATTTGTCATTGCAAATAAACGCTACTCCTTTTTCTACTGTTTCAGATGAACAATTTTATGCAGTATTCGGACAATCAATATTTATTATATTGGCAAGCATAGTAGCCTTTCTTTTTGCCCAATTTATTGATGTGTTTATTTTCTGGTTATTGAGAAACAAAACAGGCGGAAAAATGATTTGGTTACGCGCCACCGGATCTACAATGATTTCTCAATTAATAGATACATTTGTAATCATGGGCCTGGCATTCTGGCTGCCCGGAAAAATGACAACAGATCAATTTTTAAATGCCTCTTTGTCCAGTTATACTTTTAAATTGTTAGTTGCAATAGCTTTAACGCCACTGATATATTTAGGGCATTCACTTATTGATAAATACCTTGGAAAAGAAGAGGCTCATTCTATAGTAAAGGAGACCGCAGAAAAAACATTACATCATAAAGTGGAGGATTAATACTTTTTGCTGTTGCTATTCAACCCCTTCAGGGTTGGTTTTCTGTTCTCATCTTGCTTTATAAATATTTGACCCTTTCAGGGTCGTGACAAAAAAAACTAAATTATAAGTGTTCAAGAGTCTTAAGGTTGTGCAGGATCTTGATATTCCCAACATTCCAATATCAAAAGTGATCATTGGATTTTAGGATTAACTCTGAAGGGGTTGAATGTCCGGACTGGATGATCAATGTAATGCAGCCTTTATTGGTAGTTTGCTACAAATTACACCTTCGGCAATGGTAAGTTCTTCAAGGCGCTTGTAAACTATCTCTTTAGAATTATAATTCAACGCCATCCTCACAAAAATATTCCCGTGTTTCGCTTCGCTTGTCCATAAGTTTTTATAGAATTTTTTTAAGTCTTCATCCTCAATATTGTCTGCCACCAATTTAAACCGTTCCGCACCTCTGCATTCAATTACTGATGCTAACAACATTCTGTCCAACAATCGTTCATCTCTACCGCTCCTGCAAACGTCCATCAATTGTTTTATATACATGTCCTGAGGCATTTCTGCTTTTAATTGTATGCCGCGCTGCTGCATTAATAAATACACTTGTTGAAAATGTTCTAATTCTTCCAGTGCTGTTTCAATTAACTCGGGAATTATCTCCACCTTATCCGGACATTTGGCAATAAAACTCATGGCCATGGAAGACGCCTTACGCTCACAGTCGGCATGGTCCTGCAAAAAGCTGTTAAAATCGGATAATACTTTTTTTACCCATTCATGGGATGTTTGATAAGTAAGATCAATAGAAAATTTCATTTACTGCATTTATTAAAAAATCAAATACAAACTATCTCAAAACTTCCAACTTCCAACTTCCAACTTCTGTCTTCTAACTTCTGTCTTCCAACTTCCCACTTCTCTTATGTTTCCACCTCTTATGCGACCATAGCCAGATCGAAGGATATTCTTTTATTTCGTTCTCTAATTTTTTTGTGTGCGTAATTGTAATCTCTCCTTCATTGGTATCTTTTGGCTGCTCAAACAACATATCAATTGATAAGGAATAATATCCTCTCTTTATTTTTTTTATTGAAGAATATACAACAGGGTAATCCAGCTTTTGTGCTATTTTCTCGGTGCCAATAAAAACAGGAGTATCTTGGTTTAAAAATGTTGTCCAATAAGCGCTGTCGGGATGCGGAGTTTGATCTGCTATGAAGGCGGTAACATTCAAATGGTCTTTATGTTTTATCATGCTTCTTAATACATCCTTAAAAGCAATTAACCCGGTTCCCGGCCTGGAGCGCATTTGATAAATAAGTCTGTCGAAATATTTATTTGCAAGTGGTTTATAGATAACATAAAGTTTATAATCTAAATTATAACTGAAACATGCACCGGCCCATTCCCAATTACCATAATGACCCACAACCAATACCAGATTTTTGTTTTCGTTGTACAATCTCTGCATAAGCTGTATTGACTTTGGATCCATCACACATCGCTTCATCATTTCCTCTTTGCTCATGGTGAGCGTTTTTAAAGTCTCCAGCATGAGGTCACACAAATATTTAAAGTATTCTTTGCTGATTTTTTTTATTTCTTCAGTAGATTTTTCGGGAAATGAATTTTTGAGATTTTCAATCACAACTTTTTTTCTGTAGCCGATGCAATAGTATAAGAGGAAATAAAAAAAATCGGAGACAAGATATAATAGCCAAAATGGCAATATGGAGATCAGGTAAATAAATGGAAGACAGATGTAAAAAATGATCGCCTTCATGGATGTTAATTCGAATAAACTTTTTTTCTGTTTTTTCTCATCTGCTTTTTCCCACTCTTCCTTGAATTATCTTCCAGTTTTTTTATCTCTTTATTATTAATGGTGCTAGGCTTTTCATCCTTTTTCATCCTAATGTATGGGTTATATGGCCCCTTGGCCTTACAGGAAAATATCAATGCTATGATAATAAGGGCGAGGTATCTCATCCTTCTTTTTTAAAATCAAGCGAAACAGAATTGATACAATACCTTAAGCCGGTGGGTTTTGGACCATCATCAAAAACATGACCAAGATGTCCGCCGCAATTGGCGCACACTACTTCAGTGCGGATCATGCCATGACTTTTATCTAATACTTCTTTAACGGTCTTAACATCTTTAATATCGTAAAAGCTGGGCCATCCACAGCCCGAATCAAATTTTTCGTCGGATGTAAATAGCTCCGTACCGCAGCCAGCACAAACATAAACTCCCTTTTCATAATGTATATTAAATTTACCTGTAAAAGGTCTTTCAGTTCCTTTTAGGCGCAATACAGAATATTGTTCGGGTGTTAATTTGTTTTTCCAGTCTTTATCGTCCATGCAATTTAATTTTCAGGATAATTATTATCTATCCAGCATTGTATTTTGGTTAACTGTTCATCAGAGAGGCTGCCATTTTTGGGCATCGATCTTTCATCGATCACTTTAGTTTTAAATTTTCCGTTAGTCAGTGATGGCTGCATGCCTGCATAAGTGGTAAAATTTGGTAATGTTGTACCTGCACCATGACAGCTAGAACCTAAACAGGATGCGTTGATAATAGCAGAAATGCCATTATTGTAGGTTGGGGTAGAGCCATCGCATTCTGGTTTGTCTTTATTTTTTTTGCAAGAGCCTGCAATAATAACTGCAGCAAGCAGAGTTATAAGCAAAAATCCATGTCTAGTCAGTTTCATATATAGCTAATTTCGTAATTATAACGTTATGTTTTATACATTTATGTAACTAATAAATAGAAATGACTTATCGTCAGAAAGCACAATTGGTTGTTTTTTTAATATTTGCATCCTGTGGTACTTCCCGTTTTGTTGAAGAGTTTATAGGAGGGTGGACTGAAAGGGAAATTGGGTTTATTAATTCAATTCCTCAAGCCGACGATAAGAAAAAATATTTAGCCCTTTTAGCCGATTATAAATGGTTAGGAATTGATGCGCAATATTTTTATCAGAACTATCAGCCTTTTAAATGGATCAGAAACTCTGAAAATATATTGATAACACACAATACGATTAAAAAAATTGGTTACAAAAAATTCATTTCGTATGCCGAATATAATGTGCCAATGGAATTTCAAGAACAATATGGAGGTATGCATAAATATGATTTGGAAAATTTATCAATAGCTCAGGTTGTTGACAGCCTGATTTTTACATATGATGATTCTAATTCTGATTCGTCCTATTTTCATAAATTCTGGAACCGTCGTAGAAAAGATAAAACTGCTCAAACTTTAATTAGTGTATTCAAAGACATTAAAAATATTTATTCTTCGGTAGATGCGGAGGAAAAGAGAACTGAACATGCAATCAATGATACACTGGAAAACCTGCTGCTTTTTGATTTAAAGCTTCAAGAATTTAATCAAAAGCCAACAACAGATTTTCTGTGGAGTTATTTTAATTATTTAAAGTCAATTGGTTTAAGCCATTCAGCATATAATTTAGTAATTGAAAGATATCCCGGGCAAATACAAGCTGATACAGTAATTAAAATTTTAAATTTGCATAAAATCTCGGAAGAGGAATATTGGTATAAAAGAAATAGTGGGACTTGGATTTTTACATACCGTGATAATGGACCATAAAGATCACGTATTCTTCTAAAATACTTTAAACCCTGCACTAGCAAGGTCCTCCCAGAAGCCTGGGTAAGACTTATTCACTACCATGGGGTTTTCAATGCTTATTTTGTCTGTAAACAAAACCAAAGGAGCAAAGGCCATGGCCATTCTGTGGTCATTATAGGTATTAATAGATAATTCTGCAGGTATATTAAGCGATGAAGGATCTATAAACAAACCATCATTTTCGACCTCAGTCGCTTTTACGTTAATTTTATTCAGATGCTCTTTTAAAGCATTGATCCTGTTAGTTTCCTTATCTCTTAATGTTTTCAATCCATTCATCAGGCAAGGAATTTTAAGTGCCGAAACAACTACCGCAACTGTTTGTGCCAGATCAGGATTGTCAGTAAAGTCAAAACCAAAACGCTCTTCGAATTTTCCATTGTGTTTTAATGTGCAGCCAGTATCCGTAAATTCTGTCGAGACACCAAAAAAAGAAAATAATGGAGGTGCTATGCAATCACCCTGGATGCTAATTTGTTTCATGCCATTCAATTGAATAACTGAACCTGGATTTAATGCTGTTATTGCACACCAGTATGAAGCTGCTGTCCAATCACCTTCCACTTCAATAAATTTATTTCCTTGTTTGTCGGATTGTAAGCGGCTTACATTGTACGGAGTAGGTGGAATAATTATTTTATTTGTTGACCAGTCGATCTCCACGCCAAACATTGCCATTAGCTTCACTGTCATTGCAACATAAGGCCTTGATACCAATTCGCCTTCGATAATTATAGTTAATCCGTTTTGTAAAGTTGGTGCGATTAACATTAATGCGGAAATAAACTGGCTGCTTATATCACCTCTAATGTTTATTTCACCACCCGATAAATGATTACCACTAATCGTAAGAGGTGCGAACCCTTCTTTCTCTGTATATTCTATTTTTGCACCTATTGTTTGTAAAGCTTGCACGAGGGCTTTTACAGGACGTTGTTTTATTCTTTCATCACCTGTCAATAAAAATTCTCCCTTTATAACAGATAAATATGCCGTCAAAAATCGAAATGAAGTTCCTGCCAAACCAATATCAATTGTCCCGCCTTTAGTTTTTAATTGTTCGAGTGCAGCAAACAAAACTTTTGTATCATCAGCTTCAGAAAGATTATTGATCTGAAATTTTTCTTTACTTAAAGCATGTATGATTAGTAAACGGTTACTAATGCTCTTTGAGGCAGGTAATGTTAAGGAAACATTTACCGGGGCAGTTGGCTTGATTAAGTTAAAACTGTCCATTGGCATATTCAATTGCTTCTTTTATTTGTTTGTCTTTAAAATGGTAATCGATGCTTGAACTTCCGATGCCATTTAATAGTGTAAAGTTAATTTTTCCCGACTTATTTTTTTTATCAGAACGCATTATGTTGATCAGTGTTGTAGATTTTGAAATTGGCATTTCTAATCTATAATATTTTTTAATTGTACTAGTGATTTCCTCTAATGCCTCAAGCGATAGCTTCCCATCCTTAAATGACAAGTGTGCCTCAACAATCATGCCCCAGGCTACTGCTTCACCATGTAACAGATCAACTCTTTTCTCTATGCAATATGCCTCTAGTGCGTGGCCTGCAGTGTGTCCGAAGTTCAACAATTTGCGTAAGTTTTTCTCTTCAGGGTCGTTTTCTGTAATTTCTTTTTTGATCTCTATAGAGCGTTTTATTAATTGATGCCAATTGTTTTTATTTTTTAAATCCAGCTCTTTGAGCTCATTCCAGTATTTTTTATCTATAATAAGAGCATGTTTCAGCATCTCTGCAAATCCGCATAGCATCAATCGCCTATTAAGAGTTGATAAAAATTTAGGGCAGACAAATACAGCTTTTGGGATGGAGAATGCTCCAATATGATTCTTTAAGCCTTTAAAATCTACTCCAACTTTTCCGCCAACCGATGCATCTACCATTGCGAGTAGAGTAGTGGGAACATTAATATATTTTATTCCGCGCATATAGGTAGACGCAACAAAACCGCCAAGATCAGAGATGGCCCCTCCGCCAATATTAATAAGAAGTGAATAACGATCAGCACCAAGTTTTGTTAATTTGTCCCAAATAAGTTCGCAAGTGGTTAATTGTTTATTGTGCTCACCGCTTTTTATAGTGATGATATTTTTATCCTTTAATTGAGGAATACTTTTTTTTAAGAGTGGAAGGACATGTTTTTTCGCAGACGAATCTGTTAGTATATAAACAGCATCGAAGGAAGAAACGAGTTTGGTGAGAACGGCTGGAAGATAGCGAAGTGATGTATCACCAATGTATACATCGCAATCAGCAATCTTTATTTTTTCACTCTCATTTTTCATTATGTAAATATAAGAAAGACTTTGAGGGAAATCTGTGTAATTTGTGGTGAACACTGGTTAACCACAGAGAGCACAGATTTTCACAGATTAAAGGGGGAACAGTCCTGTAGATAATGAATTAGCAAAACAGGTTAAGGTGATAATATTGTAAATAGCCGACTAATTAGTAAATTCAAAGATGATTGAGCCCAAGGTAATTTTAGTGGATGGAAATGACAAGGAGATAGGTTTCATGGAAAAATTGCGGGCTCATAAAGAGGGAGTATTGCACAGGGCTTTTTCTGTTTTTCTTTTTAATTCTGAGAAAGAATTGTTGTTACAGCAAAGAGCTTTTGCTAAATATCATTCTGGTGGTTTGTGGAGCAATACCTGTTGCAGCCATCCTGAGCCAGGGCAAAGCCTTGAAAGTGCTGTGAATAAAGCTTTGCAGAGGGAGTTAGGGGTTAGTTGTGAGGTAAAACCAATTGGCAGTTTTATTTACAAAAAAGATCTTGGTAACGGATTAACTGAGCATGAATACGATCATGTTTTTGTGGGAGAATATAATGGACAAGTAAAAATGAACCCAAACGAAGTTGCCGCAATAAAATATGTAAGTGTGCAGGAAATTTTAAATGATCTGAAGGAGAATAGTAAAAACTATACTGCCTGGTTTCCCGAGGCATTTATGACTGTAGTAAGTGGCAGATAATTATTTACCCTCTAATAATTTTTACTCTTCATCAGGATAAAATCGCTTCCCGGTTCATTGCCATCAAATTCACCGAAGTAGGGCTGAGTATCTGTTTTTTCGAGAAAGAGTTTTATTTCACTTACTGTCAATACTCCGTCATCACCTCCATCAGAGCGTAATGCAGCTAAAAAGTTACGCGCAAACGGACTGTGTTGCCCGGGTCTTCCGTCGGGTACATAACGCTTGCCGCCGGATGTCATAACCAAGCGTGTTTTGTATTGTAATTTCCTTTCAATGTATTTTTTCATATCCACATCCTGGTAAATATCTTTTCCCCTGGAGCCCGTAGCTATTGCCTGATCAAAGGTTCCTCCAAAACAAACATCCATTACCAGTAAAATATGTTCACATGGAATATTTTTTACAATTGTTTTTAAATTGGAGTGTGATAAAAAACTTACCTGTGCTTCATCATTCAACCGCGAATCAGCGGTAACGATATACCCTTCTTTATATATGTTATCGAAGTGTCCGTGACCGGCGATGAAGATCAACAGCTCATCATTTTTTTTGTATTCTTTAGCTGCGTACTCTCTTAGTTTCATTTGCAGATTTACCAATGTAGGATCAGTCAATACCTCAGTAGAACATCCATACCTGTCTTGCAGTTCTTTCGAAATGGTTTCTCCATCTAATACGGGATTTTTTAAATCACTGAATTCTTTGTAGTTATTTGTTGCAATAATAAGAGCGTAAACTTGTTTAGTTGTGTCATTTTTTGAAGAAGATGTAATTTTAGCGGGCGCAATATCTTCAGGGTCCTCAGCACCAATGGCATCTCCTGTGCGTTGTTGTTTTGTTAAATAATTGAACGGATCATTTTTAAATGTGAAAGGGTAGGTGGTGCCCGATTTTGTATCGAGCACTTTAAAGTTTTCGTAGAGAACTATATTCTCACTTTTTCTTTTTGAAAAAGTAACCAGTGATGAAGAGAAGTTCGATTTGAATTTTGGAGCCTCATTTAGTTTCACATTGATGGCTACTTCTTCTCCTAAGATATTCGCTTTAAAAATTTCACGATCGGCATTATAACCAAGCAGGTAGCCATTCTTCATGCAGGTTTGTCCGTTGTGCATAATTTTATTCTGCTCCTCTAGTTTTGTTTGTAAAACACCTAATACTTCATTCTTGGCTTTTTCTCTTCTCTTCTCAAATTGTTCTGATGTTTCAAATTCTCCTTTGGGCTGCAAAAGATTTTTATCCAATTCATCAAAGCAATTGGTGCATCCAGAAAGCACAGTTTTGAAGGCGGGAGAAAAGTCTATAGCCAATGTGTTATAAAGTTTGCTTCTTATATCTCCTCCTACACCATCCAAATTCCATTGCACCAGTTCCTTGTCTTTTTGAAAGGCCATTAAATGTTTTCCATCCGGACTGAATTCTAAAATAAAAGGCTGCCAGTAATAATATAGTTTTTCATTGTGTTTTTCGATCTTGTTTTTCCCCAGGTAATAAAATGTAATTCCTTCCGATGAGCCTGCCATCCATTTACCATCTTTACTGAAGCCTGCATACTCAACTTCTCTTTCTAATTCCAGCCGGTCTATCTGGTTGAATTTACCTTTGGAACAATCAAAAAAGATCAAAGCGTTTTCCTTATCTCCATATTCTTTTTCAACGGAGATCATTAATTTTTCTGTTCCCGTTACAAACTGAACAAAGTGTTTTGTTGTCGATGTGTTGTATTCATCTTTCTGAACATATTTATCTCCCTTGCGTTCATAAAGTGTAATGCCAAAGCCGATGTATTTATTATCGTCAGAAAGGTGTATAGTACCTGTTTCAGAAACTGCCAGCCATTGTCCGTTTTCGGAAACGGAAAATTCACGGATGTCATTTTTAGCTTCGGTATGAAATTTTTGTAAAAAAGTAAGGTCTGCTTTGTCATCCATGTAAAACAGGGTCATTCCTTTGGGAGAGAAAAAAAGCAAATGATGGATATCTCCAGCGAAAGCCATACGGTGCGCATCAAGAAATCCTTCTTTTTGCAGAACATTTTTTACTAAGAGGGTATTAAGGTCAAGAAAGGCTATATCTCCTTCGGCGCGCCAATTACGAATGAGCAGATATTTTTCGTCGGGTGAAAAACATATATCGCCATAAGTATTATTTCTTTTAGTGGAATATATTTCGTGACCAAGTTCATCTAATATGCTGATGTCTGCTCCAAGGCTTAGCGCTGTCCATTGCCTGTAGGGGGAATAAATTGCATTCTGAACAAACTTTCCCTGGTTATTAAGTTCAGCCTGGAAGGACCAGCTGATGTCTTGGGAAAAAGAAAAAGCGCCGACCAATAAAAGTAAAATACTTATATATGTTCGGCGCTTCATAATCTTAAATCGGCTAATATCTAAAATGGAAGATCGTCTTCTCCATTGCTTGATGCAGCAGCAGAAAATGTTTCTGCAGGAGCCTCTTGTGAAGAAGCATTAGATGAACCAGAACCTTTTCCTGCTTCTACTTTCCATGCTTTTACATCTGTGTACCATTTGCCATTGTATTCGCGGCTTTCGATATCAAAAGATACCGTAAGAGTATTTCCAATTTTCAATTGACTGTTATCAATTTTATCACCCCATATAGAGATGCAAACTTTTTTAGGGTATTGTCCACCTGTTTCAAGAACAACATTTTGTTTTTTCCATGTTCCGTTTTTTCCTTCTCCCGTTTGGAGTGGTAAAAGCTCTACTAGTTTTGCTGTAAGTTCCATTGTAATTTGTTTAATGATTAGGTATTAAATATCAACGTGAATATAGCAATAAGACTACGTAGTGACAAAGAATTTTATCCCAAATTATACAGTTTTTAATAAGGCTGTTTTCGTCAAAATTTTCTCGCAGAGCCGCAGAGAGCGCAGAGATGGGTTAATAACTACCTGTTACAAATGCTTTTATAGGGGCAATAGGTGCAGGTTTCCTCATTGTTGGTTTGTTTAAAAGGTGCCTGCGTGTCGTATAGGGTTGACAGCAATTTACTAAGCTCATTTTTAAAATGGACCAATACCTCTTTTGTAAGCAATTCGCTGCCATTGACCTTTACCGCTTTTAACCCTGCGCTTAATTCCCGGAAACTAATAATACCGGATATAAATTCATGCGGCATATCGGGTGTATTTTCCATGTATAACAGGGCATACATTAATAACTGGAAGCCTTTGTTCAATTCCGGATTAGTATAAATTTCTTCCCAGCCATTTATCTGTAATTCTTTCAGTCCGGCTGCACCGGTCTTATAATCAATGATCCTGAGCATTTGCCCCATTGAATCTACCCTGTCACATACGCCTTTCACCAATACAGGGATATTATTAACATCGATAAATATTTTTAATTCTTTTTCCAGTTCCTTTACAATAAGGTGCCGGCCCTGTTTGGTGTTTTCTTCAACAACACTTATTTCTTTCTTAAAATGATTGTGAATAAATTTTTTCGCCACCGATACGATCAATAAGTTTTTTCCTGAAGCTATATCGTTGGTATCATATATTTCTTTGAAGTTTTGTCAACGATCAAAGAAGAATTTTTTGACAGTTGTTTTATTAATTCTGCGCTCAATAGTTTTCCAACATGCGGTTCATAAAGCTGCTGGAGACTTTCATGAACAATGTTTCCCAATGTGTCGGCGCCAATGGTTTCTTCAACTTCATCTATTTCTTTTATTGAGGCGATATACCTGAAATAAAATTGAAGTGAACAATTTCTGTAGCTATTCAAAGAAGAAGGTGATAGGCCCGCTTCTAATTTTTGCTTTAATTTTTCGAGGACCTCATCCGATTTTTGGATCTCTATTTTTTGCTCCCGGTGAATAATAGATGATGAGTTTAAAGTTGATTCAGTTATTGTTACATTTTTATTTACCAATGGTAGCTCATGTAAAAGCTGCGTAATGAACCGACTTTTTTCCCCTGAACCAAAATCGGTCATCTCGGTATTATAGAGCAAATGAATTTTTTTTGCACGCTGCAATAAACGGTAGTAGTGAAAAGCAAAAATGGAATCTTTATCCGCATAGGTTGGCAAACCAAATGCCCGGCGGATATCGAAGGGAATAAATGAATTATTTTTTTTACCTGCAGGCAAGGTATCTTCATTAGCTGATATAAGAATGATATTCTCAAAATCCAGCGCACGGGTTTCGAGCATACCCATAACCTGTAAGCCATTTAACGGTTCGCCATAAAAGGGCACTGTAGTATTTCTTATCAGTTGTGTTAGTAATTGATGCAGGGTAGGTAATTCAATTTTTTCACCGGACTCTTCTTGTATTGACCTTAACCTTTTGACAATTGAAATAAGTGCTGACAAAAACTCAATGGCAATAGAACCTTTCTCCGTATTGTTCGCATTTTTTTCTTTAATATTTTGTGCGGTAAAGCTGATCAGGTATTCTAAACAATTGGTGGCGTCTTCACTGGTTTTCCATGCGTCAAGTATTTTATGGATGGGTGAATAATATTCTGTGTCACAAACTTTTTTTACAAAGGAATAACTAACAAATACCATGCTTTTACCCAGGATAGCATTAACGAGTTGCGACGCTTTTTCGTAATTATTGTTCTGCAATAAGTACCCTTTGATATAAGGATGTTTAAAAAATTTAATAATGTCCTTGTGATAAAAGATGTGTTCTTTCTTTCCTAGTTTGGCAGGACGCAAATGAAGATCGAAAACGATATTACTGAGTTCCACTATTAATGAGTGTTTCAAGGGATAACCCATTGTAACGTTTATCTCATTAATATTTTTTGGAACAGCATTCAATGTAGGGAAGAGCAGATTTTCATCAGCTAAAACAAAAGCGGTATCATCTTCATTTCCTCCTTGTTCAATAAGTTTTTGAATAATATCGCCTGCAACTTTGGTCTGTAATACATTTTTTGCTGTCCCGGTAATGGTGATCTCTTTTGATTCCGTGCCGAGCAATTCTTCATTGAGGAATACAATGTTTTTTTTTACAGCATCGAATTCTTTTTTTTGATACAGGTCCTTATATCGTCTTAAAAACTTTCCGGCTTCCTGCTGTTTGTTTTCAAAATAATATTCATCGCAATCCCATATCACACTTGTTTTTCCATTCCGTAATAATTTATTCAATAATTTTTCTTCACATTTGTTTAACGCATTCAGACCAGCGAATACAATATGCTCCCATTGAAATGTTTTTGTTTTTTCATCCAGTTTATTGAGACCGATTTGTTGAATAAGTCCCTGGTAGCCTTTTTGTTTGTTGAGTAGCTGTTCTTTGTAATTTTTATAGATCTTACCCAGAGAATACCAGAAATCAAGATATTGCCGTTGAAAGTCGGTTAGCTCTTCCTGTCCAAGGCTCCAGCCTTCGAGTTCTTTTACCTGTGATAAGTTCCCGAATAATTTTTCTCCTTCTATGAGGTAACTGTCTATCTCACTGAAGTCAGCAATGAGCTGTGGCGCCCATTTTAAAAATTCCTCGAGCGGATCCGCATTTTCTTTTTTTATGTTTTTATAAACGGGATATAATTCAAAACAAAGTGCCGTGTTATCCAATTGTTCGAGGCCGCTCAGCTCAGCGAAAAAATCCTCAATAGCAAATACGGTAGGCGCCCATACGGGTTTATCAATTGTTTCGCTTAAGTATTTTTTTAGAAAAACACCTGCACGTTTGTTAGGTAAAATAATACATACCTTATCGTAGGCAAGGTTAAGGCCTTGTACGTGTGTTAATACCTTATGCAGGAAGGTGTTTTTCAATTCAGTTAAAATTTACCTTAAATTTAAACCTTTAAGCTTTACCATGGTCGAGAAAGAAACGATAGAATATCCACAATACCGGAAATACCATAATGGGAAATCTTATTTTAAGATAATTTCACCTGAGGAAATGGAGGAAATACAATTGACAGTAAATTCTTTTTCAAAACATTTAATTACAGCTAAAATTCTACCCGACCGTAATTTTATTTATGACCTTACTTTTGATTATGAGAAGTATTGTGTGAAGATAGAGGAGGGGGAGTATTTGGAAGTGGAAAAAAATGCAATATAGTTCAATTGACATTGAAGCCGGATTTTTTAATGTAGACAAAACTACCCTGATCGACTTCTTCTTTCATGAATATACCAATGCTAATGGTATCCTTAAATTGATTTTCCATTGACCAAAAACCAAATGTTCCGGTAATGTCCTTAAAATGATTTTGCTCTATTAGTTTGAATCTTACTTCACCTTCTATTGGTGGTTTAGACCATACCACTAATGTATCATCAAATGTTTTGCCTGTAGTTTCGGGTATCATTTTTACATGTTCTTCCCAGAAGTTCATTTTGCTAATAGCTTCTTTTAAGAGCGGAGAGTTTTTAAATTCTATATAACTAATCCTGTATGAATTAATTAATGTTCCTTTTTCTTCTGCTTCGCCAATAGTTGAACTGTTTTCAATAGAGTAACAGCCATCACATATGTCGTCAAAATATGCGAACCGTAAAAATGAATAGATATACCGTGAGTTAATCAGAAGTAAATTTAAAATAACAAACCCCGTTATTCTTATTTTTCTTTTATAAGGCATATTTCTCCCTTGTATACAAATTCATCACGTTTAGTCGTCACCAATAATGTGTCGGGACATCTGTCAATAAAATGGATCCAATTGGAGCAACTTTTTCCTAATATATCTTTTGTGTGTTTATCTTTCCATAAAGCGCAATAGTATTTATAACTATCAATTGTTGTATACCCTCCTGTTTTATCATCAATCATTTTGTCGAGATGAATAATAAAATCATCCTGGATCGTATCAGAAATGTGGATTCGAGAGCCTGGGATGTTGGAAGTGTCGTTGTCTCTATAATATCCTAGTGAATTTTTTTCAACCCATAGAGTTGTATCGGGTATGGTTCTTAAAGAATCAATTTTTGAAAGAGCTGAATTAAGTTGATATTCTGCAACAAAACGATTTTGATTCTTGCTTTCAGTTAAACCATCACTTACATCAGTTAAGCTATAAATAGAATTAAAGTATCTTCGTGTTGGAAAAGAAATGATTACCCAAGCGATTATGCATATAATAAGGGTTATTGGTAGTGAAATTAAATAATCCTTAGTAACCGGTCTCATTTTTGTTGCCAGTGAATTGTTCTGAATAGATGCTACAACGCAATGAGATGTGTTTTATTATCTGGAGGAAAATAGCTGCAAATGTTAATTTATTCTGTAGGTTTTATACATCGTTACCCCCTCTGTCAGCTAAGGCTGACATCTCCCCCAAAAGGGGAGAAAAGGCTTCACAAGAATAAATTTAGGTTATGATTACTTCTAGCAACTCCGATTTACCACCATCGCTGTCGGTAACCATTAAGAAACCATTTTGAAAAGCGGTAATCGATTCGACTTTTATTTTTAGCGGGATTCCTTTTTCATTTATAGATATACACTCAGGAGAATTATTTTTCTATAATTCATCAATATTTATTTTTCCAATAAAACTTCCCAATACTTCGCCATCGCTTACCCAATCGCTGGTGTTATTCTGTTTCATTATACTCGATGGTGTCCCGCTTAATATACTTGTTATATTCTCGAGCGTACTCTTCATTGTCAGGATTTGCAAAGTGTTGTGTTTTTAACCTAGCCAATTCAGCGTCATCCCAGTGTTGTATTTTTATAAGTGTTGATGTGGGTGTAAAATACAGTGCCATAGTCAATATGGATAATAATAATGTCCGGTTAAACATATTTTTATAGTACAGAACTAGGTCTTCCGATGATTTTTTTTGCAAAAAATAAACTACAACAAAAATAATAGGGGCTGTAAAAAGTCCAGCGAGTAACTGCACTTGTGCTCCCGGCCAATATTGGAGTTTGAACATTACTCCAATTGGAATGATGGATAAAAAAAAACCGGAAATAATTGATAATGCAAGATTCTGTCGTTTGATTTGTTTGTCGCAGAAAAAATAGAACGCAAGTGGAAAGTAAAAAAATGCAAGTGTCGATAAAGAGATAACGATTAGAACTCCGGCCCCAGGCCAATGTAATAGTTTAAAAATTAGTCCTACGAGGAATATTGATGCGAATACTTTTTCTGTTCTCATATTATGTAAGTTATTTATCTTTTTACACTTGCCACCAACGGTTTCGTGGTTGGCGATGGTGGACTTTAAGCTTTTTGCGATGCACATCCCGATTTATTGGGAGAGCACTGCAATGGGCTAAATGTGAGCTGGAACAACAAGTATAACTAAAAAATAAGATGGTGTTTTTTACTTTAGTCTTTTCTTATTTGAAATCCCTTTTGCATTTAATTTACTCACAACTTTTTTTCCCGTTTTAGCTTCAATTTGCTTTCTTGTATTTCCGGCAATTGTCCCACCCTGTTTTGCTATTTTTTTATTTTCCTCTAATGTTTTAGGCTTTTTCTCTTTGGAAATTTCGGTGGTGGTTGCCTCAGCCAGCATACTTAATACCAATTCTAAATTGGTCATATTATCTCTTAAATTTTCTTTCTTCAGGTTTTTATGTTGTTTGTACGTTTTTACCGTTTTGCCGCTCCACGCTTGGGTAATAATATCTGTAAGGCTTGCAAATTCTTGTCCTTTTTTTACACCTCTTTGTTCCCATTCATCCGTCAGTTCTTTTCTTACTTCAATACTTTTCAAACGTTGATTAATCCATTCTTTGCTATATCCTTTTTGTAAATAGGTTTGCATTGCCCGGTCGATAGTTAACTCTGGATTTTCAGTTTCCTCTATACGGTCATAACCTACCTTTGCAAGCCATTGTTTAAAAGGTTCTGCTTTGGGTGATGGGATAGATTGAATTAAACGGAACAATTGTTCGGTATCTGCTACATCTGTTAAGTAAAATTTACCATCAGCTGATTGCATTTTCAGTTGACTACAATTTGTAGCCCACTGACTACCTTCTTGTTTTAATCTTGTTTTTAGAACACTCCAATACTTTCTTGGGTTGGGACTGTTTGTTAAGACCCCAATAATATCTACTATAGAAAAAAACCATTTTTCTTTGTCTGCATCCCAATGACTTCGAATTTGTTTACTTTCAAAAACTTTAATGTTTTTCATTTTGATTTATTTGCTGTTCAAAGAAAAGAAAAATGTCACAGCCGCAAGTTAAAAATAGTGTAAACTAAATTGCAAAACAAGGATAATATGTGGGTAAATCTTACATCGTGGCCCCCTCTGTCAGCTAAGGCTGACATCTCCCCCAAAAGTGGAGAAAAGGCTTCACAAGAATAAATTTAGGTTATGATTACTTCTATCAATTCCGATTTACCTCCATCGCTGTCGGTAACCATTAAGAAACCATTTTGAAAAGCGGTAATCGATTCGACTTTTATTTTTAGCGGGATTCCTTTTTCATTTATAGATATACACTCAGGAGAATTATTTTTCTATAATTCATCAATATTTATTTTTCCAATAAAACTTCCCAATACTTCGCCATCGCTTACCCAATCGCTGGTGTTATTCTGTTTCATTATACTCGATGGTGTCCCGCTTAATATACTTGTTATATTCTCGAGCGTACTCTTCATTGTCAGGATTTGCAAAGTGTTGTGTTTTTAACCTAGCCAATTCAGCGTCATCCCAGTGTTGTATTTTTATAAGTGTTGATGTGGGTGTAAAATACAGTGCCATAGTCAATATGGA
>CAZQIC010000108.1:0-16940 GCA_964593555.1 uncultured Bacteroidia bacterium
TCAATTAGTTATATCGTTATTTATTAACAATTTGATTTTTAGAACTCCCCTATATTAAGATATATAAGTTCATGGCCTGAATATTGCTAAATCTCAGGCATAAAACGTATATTTATTAATTAAATATATTCGCATGAAAACGCTCTACACTTCACTTGTACTATCACTTTTTACCATATCAATTTATGCTCAAAATGGCGAGAATATTAAACCAAAACTTTCTCCCTTAACAAAAAAATATTTACAGGAGTTAAAAAAAGATCCTCAACATGGTGCCGGGTTAAAGGGATACAATTACAAAAGACACAACGACGGAAAAATATATGCAAGCGCTATAATTAAAGTTGCAAACCCAACACAAGTGCAGCCTCAATTGGAAACAATGGGAGCTTTTATCGGAACTAAAGCAGGAGATATTTGGACCGTACAGGTACCTATTGAAAAAGTAATTGAGTTCACTGAAGTAACCGGAATTTCATACCTACAAATAGATGAAGCCGCTTTTCCGCAGCTTGATCAGGCTCGCAAAACAACAAGAGTAGATTCTGTTCACCAAGGCGTTGGACTCCCAACACCTTTCAGCGGAAAAAATGTAGTTGTTGGTGTAATTGATTTTGGGTTTGATTATACTCACCCTACCTTTTATGATACATTACATGCCAATTACCGTGTAAGAAAATCATGGGAACTTAATTCAACAGGTACACCGCCTGCAAGTTATTCATATGGACATGAGTTAGCTGACTCCAATTCTATACGTGCACAGGGAACAGATAACGCACAACAAAACCATGGCACTTCTGTAGCAGGTGTTGCAGCAGGCTCCGGTTATGGAAGCACACCTAAAAGTGACCGCTTCAGAGGAATGGCTTATGATGCTGACCTTGTTTTTGTTGGAGTAAGACGTGATTCACTTGAAGAACAATGGATGCAGGGCGGATTTTCAGATTTTATTGACGGCATTAATTATATTTTCACTTACGCCGGCTCGGTTGGAAAACCTGCGGTCGTAAATATCAGCTGGGGATCACAAGCGGGTCCTCATGATGGTACTTCTCTTATGAACCAGGCATGCGATAATTTAACCGGGGTGGGAAAAATTGTGGTAATGAGTGCAGGAAATGATGGAAGCAACAAAATACACATCAACAAAACGTTTGGCGCAACAGATTCTTTACTTAATACATTTTTAGACTTTAGTCCTGCTACTTACAAACGTACATGGGTAGATACATGGGGCGATACAGGTAAAACTTTTTGTTCGAAGGTAACTTTGTTCCGTAACGGTATTGCAGGTAACACAACCGGCTTTGTATGTATTGACGATTCTATACATAGTATGTATATTCTCGGAGCAAACGGAACTGATACCTGTTATGTAGATTTCATTACTTCATCAGCGGAGTTTAATATGAAACCAAGAGTTACTGTAAGCATTTTTAATAAAGCCATCGACAGTATTAACGTTACTTTTAAAGCAACGAGCGGTGCCATTGATGCGTGGGATGAATCCTACTATTACGGATTCCCTCATAAGTATCAAAGTGAATTCAGTGCTCATGGGTTTGGGTGGGCAACGCCAGGAAATCTTTCAACCACCGTGAGTGAAATGGGCGCAGCTAAGTCTGTACTTCTTGTAGGTGCTTATGCGTCCAAGGTTATTTATACTGATATTAATAGTATTGGAAGATCTTACGCCGGATATGTAAGCTTAGGATCGCTCGTTCCATTTTCAAGCAGGGGCCCTATGATCGATGGAAGAATAAAACCTGATATCGCTGCCCCAGGTTTAACATTGGCAACATCTATGAGTTCTTACGATACAACGTTTACTCCTACAGGAATAAACAGCAACAGGACGATAAAAAAAATCAGCGGGCTGCAACATCCGGTTACCGGTCGTGATTATTATTATGCCGAGTTCATAGGAACATCTGCATCTAGCCCTGCTGCATCAGGAATTGTTGCGCTTATGCTGCAGGCAAATCCTACTTTATCACAGTATGATGTTCAAACGATCATTGCGGCATCAGCGATCAAAGATGTTAAAACAGGTCCGCTCTTGATAAAGAGTAACACATGGGGAAGCGGAAAAATAAATGCTTACGGAGCAGTGAAGCTGGCAATACAAAATATAGGTGTATATGATTTCACCGGGAAAAAAATAGATTGTGTTGTTTATCCTAATCCAAACAACGGAACATTTACATTGGATTATTCTGGAGACAAATCGGAAACACTTAATGTTGAAGTCATTAATTTAGTAGGCTGTGAAGTATCGCATCACTTTTGGAATGTTATCCCGGGAGTGAACAGGGAACAGCTTGACCTTTCTACGTTACCAAAAGGAATTTATAATGTAAGAGTAAGTTCTGCAGAGGGAATGGTAAATATAAAAGTGATTACCCAGTAACCAACAAACGCTTTGCATTTTTAAAAGCCTCTTAACAAGAGGCTTTTTCATTTTTAGAAAACTGATAATGACTGGATTTTTATTTTACTAAAGTCAGTTTCAACGCCTAAAATAACAACGAATACATAAAAATATATCTTTTAAAATAATGATCCATTTCAAATATAATTTGGCTAAACCTACCCATTATTGCGAAATTAAACTTAGTCGGGATCCAAATGTTGAATGGCAATTAAGATAATTATGAAAAACAGCAGTTTAAAAATAAATACAGAAAATATATTCCTTCATTACGAGACAAAGGCATCATTTATACTTTTTTTCTTCTTCGTTTTTTTTCTGAATCACAACTCTTTTTCACAAGGCAATCGTTTATGGGCCTCCTATTATGGCGGAACCGAAAATGAAGAAGGATATAATGTTGCGACCGATCCACAAGGCAACGTATACGTCGTTGGAACTACCGAGAGTCTGAATCGTATTGCCACAGCAGGGGCATATCAAACAAGCTACGGTGGAAATGCAGATGCTTTTATTGTAAAATTTAATTCCGCCGGTGTAAGGCAGTGGGGAACTTATTTTGGCGGACCCGGTACTGAATGGGGATATGCTGTTGCAACAGACGCACTGGGCAATGTATATCTTGGCGGCGCAACTAATAATGATACAGGTATCTCATTTAATGGTTTTCAAAATTCATTTGCAGGAAACTGGGATGCGTTCCTGGTAAAATTCAATTCTTCCGGCGCTCGTCAATGGGCTACCTATTACGGAGGTCCTGATACCGATGGCCAATCTGTTGTGAGTGTTGCTACAGATAATTTGGGAAACGTATACCTTGCGGGAGGTACTTCCAGTGCTTCAAATATTGCATCGGGCGGTGCACAAAATACTTATGGGTCCGGCGGAGGAGATGGCTTTCTTGTAAAATTCAATACCGCTGGTGCGCGGCTATGGGCTAGCTACCTAGGAGATGTGGCTTATGATGCTGTCAATTGCGTAGCAACAGATATTGCAACGGGAGATATTTATGTGGCAGGACAAACAGGTTCTAATAGTAACATAGCAACTGTAGGAGCACATCAAACTGTTTATAATGGTATCACAGATGCTTTTCTCACAAAGTTCAATACGGGAGGAAGCATTCTTTGGTCTACTTATTATGGAGGAACCGGAAGCGATATAGGAAGAAGTGTCTCTGCCGACGGAATGGGAAATGTTTACCTCGCAGGAAATACAACAAGCCCGAGCGCAATAGCTTCAGGAGGGATTCAGAATAATTACATTCCAACACAGAATGCTTTTCTTGTAAAATTCAATGCTGCAAGCGGTACCCGTTCATGGGGAACTTATTATGGAAAAGGCGGAGGTGAAGAAGTGTTTAGTGTAGTTGCAGATTCCACTTGTACTGTATATTTAGCCGGAGACACCTACTCACGTCGTGGTATGGCTAAAGGCGGTTATCAGGATAGCATTCCCAGGCCCTTTGGTGTGGAAAATTTATTTGTAGCAAAATTCGATGGTAATGGAAATATAATGTGCGCAACATACTACGGACACACGCATGAGGAAGACGGACACGTTGCAATTGATAAAAACGGAAACGTTTATTTAGCTGGTGACACTTATTGGCCTGCCGATATCTCTTCAGGGGGACATCAAAATAACATTGGTGGAAACTATGATGCTTTCCTGGTGAAATTCTCTACCTGCTCTACTGTGTTCAGTTCAACAACTACCCAAACTAACAATTTATGTTATGGAGATTGCAAAGGAACCGCTACTGCTGAACCACAATGCAGCTATGGGCCATTCACCTATTTGTGGAATAACGGACAAACAACACAAACAGCAACAGGACTATGTATAGGTGCGTATACTGTTACTATATGGGATAGAATAAATAACTCAACATCATCAGTTGTAAATATTACACAACCGTCTTTGCTTACTTCCTCTGTCACTTCAACAACAAACGTGAGGTGTTTTGGTGAAAGCAATGGGGCTGCATCTACAAATGTTTCAGGCGGAACATCCGGATACACTTACAACTGGAGTAATACCACGACCAATTCTTCTGTATCCAATTTTATTGCCGGCAATTATTCCTGCACAATTACTGATGCAAACGGATGTATTTCAACAACAAATGTTTCCATTACTCAACCGCCTTTATTTACAGCATCCGATACAACGCTCAGTCACGTTGACTGTTTTGGAAAAAATAACGGAGCCGCATCTATTATGGCTTCCGGAGGAACGAGCGCCTACAACTATTCCTGGAACAACGGTGCCACAACGGCTTTGGCAACAAATTTTTCTGCTGCTGCATATACTTGTACAATCACCGATGCGAATGGCTGTTCACTTACACGCAATATAATTATCACTCAACCTTCCGCGCTTACCATGACATTATCAAGCACCCCTACTTCTTGTGACAACAACAGCGGATCTGCCGGTGTAATGGCATCAGGCGGAACGCCCGGATACATCTATAGCTGGAGTAATATACAAACAACCATGTCCTCTTCGGGATTAACTATTGGAACATATACTTGTATAGTAACGGATCAAAATGGTTGTACGATTACACAAAGCACATCAGTTGCGCAAACTTCCGGACCAGCTGTAAAAGCAATAGCATCTCTTGCTTATATACAATCAGGAGGAAGTTCACAGTTGAGCGCCGTGAGCGATGGCACAGCATATTTATGGGTTCCCGCAACAGGATTAAGTTGTGTAACCTGTGCCAATCCCATTGCATCACCTACCGAGTCAACACACTATTGTGTGCTGGTAACAGATGAGAATGGCTGCACTGACGCAGATTGTGTTTCCATTGATATTGACTTTGAATGCGATGATGTTTATTTTCCGAATGCATTTTCGCCAAATGGTGATGGTGAAAACGAGATATTTATTGCGCGAGGTAACAATGTAGAAGAATTTACAATTATGATTTATGACAGATGGGGAGAAAAGGTCTTCGAGTCACATAATATTCTTATAGGATGGGACGGCACATACCGTGGAAGTATTTTAGATCCAAATGTTTTTACTTTCCAGGCAACCTACGCCTGCAATTCAGAAATAAAAAGAAAATTCGGAAACATTTCACTCGTCAGGTAAATTCTACCTGATGAGATTTATTGACCCTGCATAACGAAAACCGCTTTCATCGCTTAGTATACCTATACTTTTTAAATGAAAGCATCCTACCAAACTGATTGATATAACAGCTTTTCATTCTATCCGTTATAGTGATCCCCAAAAACACATATTTGCTACAATTACGCTTTGTTGTCAAGTGCACTTTTTCTGTTAACTTCAGTGCATTATTAAAATCATGCCACGGATAATTGTATTATTCTTTTTTTTAAACACCATCCTTTGCGGCTTTTCGCAAACGTTTACTAATATTCCTTCCTGGGTAAAAGTTGAAAATATTAAAGAGAATAATGTAGACGCAAATAGTATTAGGGATGGATATTATTATGCTTTGGTCGATGAACAGTACAACACTGTTTTAAAGCATGATTTTTGTCATTATGCCACTAAGGCTACTTCTGAACTGGGACTTGATTATACCTCACAGCTAGAAATAGAGTTTGATCCCTCCTACCAAAAAGTAGAAATACATTATATAAAAATTAATAGGGGACAGGAAACCATTGACCTCACTCATACATCCGGAATAAAATTATTAAAAGAAGAAAATGAGAGATCGAACGGGGTTTTAAATGAAACAAATACTCTTTATGCAAACCTGAGTGACATACGGAAGGGAGATATTGTAGAGTATGCGTATTCAGTGATCGGCTATAACAATGTATTCAAAAATGCTTTCAGCTTTAGTTTAAAGTTCGGATACTCTATTCCAGTAGGCCGGATCAACAGGAGTTTGATCATCGACAAAGAGACAAAGCTTTCCATTCTTAATACAAATTGTGAAATACAACCCGAAATATCAGAAAACAAAAACATTACTTACACATGGGTCGCAGAAAACACAACTCCAATAAAGCTAGAGGATAATACACCATCCTGGTACTCACCCTACCCTACTGTACAAGTTTCCAATTCAAAGGACTGGAAAGAAGTAAAAGAAAAACACAAAACACTATTTGTAATAGGCAAGTATGACAACATTAAATTAACCGAACTTACAGATTCTATAAAAGCTAAATATCCCGGCGACATAGAAAAACAAATATCTTCCCTTGTCGACTTCGCCCAAAACCAAATAAGGTATTCCGGAATTACAGGAGGAATCCACTCCCACCAGCCGCATTTACCGGATTATGTAATGCGCAACAGGTATGGCGACTGCAAAGACAAAACACTTTTTTTACGGGAACTGTTAAAACAAATTGATATAAAATCATACCCGGTACTTATCCATACTGATCAAAACAAAAGTATCGAATCAGGCAATCCATCTACACGCGCATTCAACCACGTAATACTCGCAATTGAGTATGAACACAAATTTTATTTTATCGATCCGACGTTTACGTACCAGAAAGGAAATTTTAAAAACAAAAAAACGTCCAACTATGAAGTGGGATTAATATTAGACGACAGCGAAAACACTTTTGTTGAAATCCCAACAGATACCGTAAGCAAAATAATTGTTACCGAAGACTTTAACATTAATAGCGATACCAAGGATGCCATACTTAAAGTTGAATCAATTTACACCGGCATCCATGCTGACAGAACCCGTTACAGTTATTCCAACAGCTCCATTGCAGATATGCAGGAAAATTATCGATCCTTTTATCTTAAATACACTGATGAAGTAGAAGTACTCGACACCCTTGTGTTTATTGATGATGAGGAACAGAACGAGATTCGAATAACAGAACATTATCTCCTGAAAGGGTTTTGGACAAAAGCCGACTCTGCCGATACAAAAATTCAGAAAGATTTTATCCCTTATGTTTTAAATGAAAAAATAATATACGTAACTGATAATATCAGGAAGCAATATCTTGAAATACCTTTTCCGGTAAATATTACCCAGACCATAAATGTTCGAAAAGCTGAAGGATGGAATATTGAAAACAGTAACATAGAAGAGAACAACGATTTTTTTTACTATTACTATAACACAACTGTAATTGACAACCTGCTTAGTCTGAAATATATCTATCGTTCAAAAACAAGCTCCATATCACCTGAGGACTACCCAGCCTATAAAACAAAATCAAACTTCTTAGATCATAACATGGTTATGGCAGTTTCGACCAGTGATGTTAACGCAAAAGTTTTCGGATTTAACTGGCTGCTGGCATTAACCACTTTGATATCGACAATATTTTCATTTATTGTTTGTTACCATCTTTATAAAAAACCGTACCAGGCAGAATACGACAAACAATACAATACTATTGGAGGATGGCTGATATTAGTGGGAATAGGAATTGTAATATCACCCCTGGCTCTTACCTACGAGGTATTTAAGTTATATTACGACGAACTTTCTGTCAATTATTTCTTTTTTTATTTTGATAAAACATCCGAATACTATGAACCTTTGCAAGGCTATTATGTACTTGTAGGTAATCTTGGTAATATGTTCCTTATTGTGGCCAGCGTATTTCTGATCATTCTTTTTTTCAAAAGGAAGGCTTCTTTCCGTACGTATTATTGCGGCTATAGAATATTCAATTTAATATTTTTAATTCTTGATCTCATCCTTATTTATGCATTTGCCGACAACCCGATCAGTACCGAAGACAAAATCCTCATGCGCACTGAAACAGCTGCTGTGGTAAAAATGTTCATACAATCAGCCATATGGATACCTTATGTTTGGTTTTCTGATAGAAGCCGCCACACCTTTGTGGAAGGAGATATGCCTGAAGTTAACCAAGCCGCGGAAGAGACTCCATTGTAATTTAGATTTTTTAACAAAGTAATTTGGAGTCATTTATTTTTCCTTCTTACATTAGCATCACTTTGTTGTTCACAAAAAACATATCGATTATAAAAAAGGGCAGAAACAACGTTAGTATTTCCAATTGTATCAGGAATACTTTATTCTCCATTACCGCCTACCCCAACTAGCCGCCATTACTTATTAAACAAAGAGTAACGCATTTTTTTTCAAAGGATGCTCGTAATCCTTTATACATTATTTAAACAAGTAAAATACTTACAATATGAAACGTACAACTATAAAATACATTTCAATAATATTAATACTAATATGTGTTACGATATTTCCATCTTTCAGGATGATCACCCAGTTCAGGGAATCGGATGCGACCATAAAGAAAAGACTAAGTCAAAAAGGATTAAATTATCAATTGGGATATTACAATGCAATTGGCCGAAGCATCAGGTATCTGATTATAGACAATGGAGCGGAAAACAATTTAATATTTATTCATGGTGCTCCGGGGAGCATATCCAGGTATAATCATTTTTACGAAGACACCCTATTAAGGAAGTATTATAACTTTTATGCCATTGACAGACCCGGATATGGCTATTCAGGTTTTGGTGAAGCGGAAGTAAGCATTAAAAAAAACACTGAAGCAATTCTTCCTTTGTTTAATTTGATTAAAAATAATTGTGGAAAAAATGTTGTGGTCGGGCAATCATACGGCGGGCTAATTGCATCAGAACTAGCCATACTGCATCCTGAATTGGTCGATCAACTAATATTGATGTGCCCTGCTATTCAACCAGGTGAAGAAAAAACTTATCCGATATCTCACCTCATGGTAAACAAAAATTATAAATTCTTATTTCCAACCATGTATATCACAGCATCAAAAGAAAAGCTGGCACATAAGGAGGAACTTGAAAAAATTGAGGGGTGCTGGAGTCAGATCAAATGTCCAGTAACTATGATCCAGGGATTGAATGACAAACTTGTTTACCCAAGTAATATTAATTTCATTTCAACTCATGTTAATGATACTTTGTTAAGTGTGATCCCATTACAAAACGAAACACATTTTATCACCAAAAAAGCTTATCCCCAAATTGTAAGATCATTGCATAATGCTGTAGAGTAAATCATAGAAATTAGTTCGGAAAACTGGGATTTTCAACGGAAACCCCAAAATTGATAGATTTTTGTGAAATCAAAAAAATACGCTATTTTTGCAATCCTTTAGAATATTAAAGGATTGTTCTTTAAGTATTTAAAAGTAAACGGTCGGGTAGTTCAGTTGGTTAGAATACGTGCCTGTCACGCACGGGGTCGCGGGTTCGAGTCCCGTCCCGACCGCTTTTAAACAATCAACCCCTTGATTTTCAAGGGGTTTTGTTTTTATACGTACACTATTACGTACAGGTTTCTAAGAGCAAACTCTCTCGTTATAATTTTTTTACTGAAAATTGCGCTTGACCTTAATTCGTATCATGGAAACTAACTGAGAAAAGAAGAAATGAAAATGTTTCTTATTCCCTACCATCAATAATTAATTTGGAAACTCATTGTAAAGCCATATTCCACTGATACTTAAACTATTACTACAACTGATACTTATACAACTCTGAAATTACTTCATAAAACTCTTTTTCTGTTTGCAGATAATTATTGAAAGCATTATTATAGTAACTCATTTCCATAAAATATTCAATAGAGGAGATTTGTCCTAACATAAGTGCTTTGTTTAAAAGAGCTGTGTTATTAAGCGATGCGAAAACAGTTTGGTATTCTGCCAAAGCAATTTTAAGGTTAGCGTATTTTTCATAAATATGCTTGATGTGAAAGTAATGCTCATTGACATGGGCTTCCAACTCAAAATCGGTTAAAAGCAGTTGTGATTTTTTCTGTTTTACAGTGTTTTTGTTTTCCCATAAGGGTATAGTGATACCCGTGTGGATGCCTCTATAAGTTTGACCAAGTATGCCTTGATAGTGATAGCCTACTTCTGCTTTGGGTAGCCACATTGCTTTACTCACTTCTATCTGTTTTTGTGCAATTACCTTTTCCTGTTGTAGGATTTTTAATAAAGGGTCTGCGCCCTCATAGTCCTTCTCTAATTGCTCGAATGTCGGAATGATTGGAAGGCTGGGATAAATAGTATCTGAAAATGAAATTGCAATTCCCCCGTTCAACTCCGTTAGCTTTTGATTAAGCTGATTGGTAGCGGAAATATTTTCCTGAAATTCCTTTTTGATTTCTATCAGTTGCAGTTGTGCTTTGTTTACGTCCATAATATTTCCTTCGCCCTTATCCATCCGCACTTGAAAATTTGATAATAGTTTTTCAGCATCTTTTTTTCGCTGTCCGAATATTGTTTGCAACTTATTATGATACACTAAAGCAATGCAAACTTTTTTCGCTTCTAATAGAATATCCTGGCGTTTGACGGTAAATTGATATTCGGATTGGATAATTTGCTGATTTGCCAGTTGATTCTTTTTAATATAGGCGGTGGGAAAATCAAAGGATTGCGATATAGTAAAATCCTGTTGATTTCCTGCATTAGCAGGACTTCCCGAAAGAAAATCGTATTCAGCGGTTGGATTGTATGGCGTAAGACCTGTTTTATATTGGAGGTTTACTGCCTGATAATATTGCTGGCTTGCAATAAGTGTTTTATTATTCTTTGATATTGTGGAAAGAATAGTGTCCATATTGGATTGTGCATCTGCATTTACACAAAATGAAATCAACACTAATTTTATGATTACTTTTTTGTTTCTCATTTCATTTCTTTTTAAAGGTTGACAAGTAGTATACTATCGGCACAATAAAAATATTGAGCAGTGTGGATGTGAGCAATCCTCCCAAAATAACTTTTGCCATAGGGCTTTGGATTTCGTTGCCGGGTAAATCGCCTGCAATGGCAAGCGGAACAAGTGCAAGTCCTGCGGTGAGAGCTGTCATTAAGATTGGGCTTAAACGATCTTTTGAGCCTGTGATGATTGTGTCATGTAAACTCAATCCTTCCTCTTGTAACGTTTTATAGTGCGATACGAGTAGAATTCCATTTCTGGTGGCAATTCCAAACAAGGTAATGAAACCGATGATGGAAGGAATGCTCATTATTCCACTGGTAAACCAAATGCTAAATACTCCGCCAATCAATGCAAGCGGTAGGTTCAATAAAATGATGCTTGCAATTTTTACATTCTTAAATTCCTGATAGAGCAAAAGAAAAATGATGAGTAATGAAAGAAATGAAGTAATGAGTAATGTTTTTGACGCTTCGGCTTCTGCCTGAAACTGTCCTCCATATTCAATATGATACCCTTCCGGGAGTTTTACTTTTTCAGAGATGATTTTTTGAATTTCCTCCACTGCACTTTTTTGGTCACGCCCGGCAACATTAGCTGAAACAACGGTTTTGCGCTGTACGTTTTCCCGGTTGATGGTGTTGGGCCCGCTTGTGCTAACGATGTCAGTAATGTAATGAAGCGGAATTCTCCGATGATGTGATTGATTTGTCAGACCGGTGTTTTCATTATCTGTGCTCAATATTTCATCATTGGCACTAACCCCAACATCAATTAATGTGTTCCGGATATTTTCAATTGAACCTCTGTTGGCATCATCGAAGCGAAGTATTAAATCAAAGGTTTTATTATTTTCATATATCTCCGAAACCTTTTCACCCGCGAAAGCTACATCGACAAAGTCATTGAATTCTCCGATAGTAATTCCGTAGTGATTTAGCATATCGCGCTTTGCTTTTATCTGCACCTGCGGAATTTCAATCTGTTGCTCCACACTTAAATCAACCAAACCTTCAATG
This sequence comes from uncultured Bacteroidia bacterium, assembly GCA_964593555.1. Lineage (GTDB taxonomy): Bacteria > Bacteroidota > Bacteroidia > JAFLBG01 > JAFLBG01 > CAZQIC01. Next base: position 12,142 of record CAZQIC010000108.1, read on the forward strand.
TCCTGAATTTCATTTTTGATTTGGTTGGAAAGCGTAAAAAGTTTACTCAAATCATTACCAAATATTTTGATGGCAATGTTTGCGCGAGTTCCTGAAAGCATGTGGTCAATACGATGCCCGATGGGTTGCCCGATAGTGATACTTACACCAGAAATACCTGCAAGTTTTTCCCGAACATCCTGCATGAATTCTTCCCGATTTCGGTCTGTTAATTCAAATGGTGCTTCTACCTCGGAAGAGTTTACGCCTTGCGCATGTTCATCTAATTCGGCTCTTCCTGTTCTCCGTGTGGTGATTTTTATTTCGGGAACAGTGAGCAATGCTTTTTCCACCTGTGTGCCCAGCTTGTTGCTTTCTTCCAATGAAATACCTGGCAAACTAACTACACTAATTACTAAAGAACCTTCATTAAACTCAGGTAGAAAACTTCTTCCCAACTGTGTCATTAGAAAAAATGCGGCTATCAATAGCACAGCAGAAATGCCGATTACGGTTTTTTTCCATTGCATTACTTTTTCCAAAAGGGTGGTATAGATGTTTTGCAGTCGTTGCACTACCCAACTTTCACCGTGTTGTTTCTGTAGCATTTTTTCGTTGGTTAAAAGATAACTTCCCAATACAGGTGTGAGCGTAATGGAAACAATCAACGATGCAAAAAGAGAAACAATAAATGCAATGCCAAGCGGTGCAAGCAATTTGCCTTCCATACCCGATAAAAAGAAAAGCGGAATGAATGCTACAATGATAATGAAGGTGGCGTTGATGATGCTGGTTCGGATTTCTACCGAAGCATCAAAAATTACTTTTAGTTTGTCTATACGCTCAGCTTCCGGTTTGACGGCATTTTGTTTTAATCGTTTGAAAACATTTTCCACATCAATGATTGCATCGTCAACTAACGCACCTATGGCTATTGCCATTCCGCCCAAACTCATGGTGTTGATGGTATAGCCCAACCAATGCAAGGTGAGAATTGCTGTTATCAATGAAATAGGGATTGCCAATAATGAAATAACGGTTGCCCTCCAATTCATTAGAAACAAAAAGAGGATGATGACAACAAAAATGCTTCCTTCTAGTAATGTTTTTTTAATGTTGCTGATGGATGCGTTGATGAAATCTGCCTGGCGGAAAATATGTGTGTTAATATGAATGTCAGGCGGGAGATTGCTTTGCATATCTGCAACAGCATCGTCAATTTTTTGTGTGAGTTCGAGTGTATTGGTGGCAGGTTGTTTGGCAACGGATAAAACAACTGCCGGTTTTGTATTGGAAGAAGCATCGCCAATTTTCTGAGCAACACCGATTTTTATTTCGGCCACGTCTTCAATACGTATGACCTTTCCGTTTGAAGATTTGACTACGGATTTACCCAACTCATTTACATCATTGGTTCTGCCGATACCTTTCACGATGTACTCGTTGCCATATTCATTCATAAAACCACCCGATGAATTTCCGTTGGCTTGTTCAGCTGCAACCAGTAACTCATTTAACGATACATTGTAGTAATTCATTTTTTGGGGTGAGGCCAAAATCTGATATTGCTTGTATTCGCCACCCATTACAATTACCTGTGCTACACCGCCTGTTGCCAATAATCTTGGACGAATTGTCCAGTCGGCAATAGTGCGTAAGTTCATCATGGAAGTGGTATCAGAAGTGAGTGAAAGAAACATTACTTCGCCCATGATAGAACTTTGCGGAGCCATTACAGGATTGCCAACGCCAACAGGAAGTTTTTCAGCAATAGCAATAATTTTTTCGTTCACGATCTGCCTTGCTTTGAAAATATCGGTATTCCATTCAAACTCCACCCAAACAATTGAAATTCCTGCTGATGATGAACTGCGAACCCTACGGACATTGGTTGCACCGTTCACCGATGTTTCAATGGGGAAGGTTACGAGTTTCTCCACTTCTTCAGGAGCCATTCCGTGCGCTTCGGTAAGCACTACAACGGTTGGCGCAGTGAGGTCGGGAAATACATCTACTTCCATTCGTGTTGCTACATACGAGCCAAACACGATGAGTAACACCGATGCAACTACTATCAGTAGGCGATTGCTGAGAGAGAAATTTATTATTTTGTTTAACATGATAATTTCTTTTTAATGTTCGTGACCATGAGAAGGGAGTGTTCCCGATGCGGTTGATAATTTAATTTGATACGCTCCTTTGGTTACTACCCTTTCGCCTCCTGCAACTCCTGTAAGAACTTGTACATTTATACCATCGCTTGCACCGAGTTTTACTTCCCGCTTTTGAAAGCTCTCACCTTCTGTTTGTATATAGACAAAAAAGTTTCCCTGTTCTTCAATCAACGATGAAACAGGAATAACAAGTGCATCAGGAATGGGAGACGATTTTAGATATACTTCTGCCACAGAACCCGGAATTAAACGGCCTGTGTTGTCAATTTCAAATGTGATTGGAATGAAGGGAGAATTTACAGAGGTGCTTTTTCCGTAAGAAATTACTTTGCCATTTAATTCCTGAGAGTTATATATATATTCACTATCGGTTGTTTTGAAATTAGCTGAAGTTATAGTTGAAAGTCTATGAAAATATTTTTGGGAAACATTGGCTTGCAAAATGAGTTTTTTGTTTTTTGAAATGGTTGCAAGCGGTGTCCCCGCTTCAACAAACTGACCTTCAATTACAAGTATATTTTTTACAAAACCATCCATTTTAGCCGAAACTACTTGCCCGTTTTCAGAATAATTTTTTGCAAGGGTATTGAAAGTAGTTTGTGCATTTTCAAAATCCGTTTTGGCTTGCAAGAAATCTTTTTCTGAAACGATTTTATCTTTCACCAATTCCATTGCCCGATCATAGTCAGTTTTGGCTTTTTCATAGTTGGTTTTTGCCTCTTTGTAGCTTGCATCAATATTTCCTTCAGCTAAATCGCCACCTGTGATAGTAAATAGATTTGTTCCTGTGCTTACCTCCGAGCCAATGATGGTTTTGTTTCCCGAAAAGAGAACGATGCCACTTGCTTTTGCTGTAACAATAATTTCATCTCCCGGAGCAGAAAGAATTTGTCCGCTTGTTTTGATAATGTCGCTGAACGCTTGCTTTTTCACCCGAATATTCGCAAACTCAACTTTCCATGCTTGTTCTTTTAGATAGGTAATGTCGTCACTACTTGTTTCTTCGGGTTGATTTTCAATGGCAGTTTTTTCATCCGCATAAACCGTGATGTTATCAATTACAAGTTTGTCGGAATAATCAGTGGTTTTTATTTCAAAAACCAACTGGTAGCTGTTTCCCGCAGTTTTTGGAGTTAATTCGGGGCGAAAAATTCCCGGTGATGTGGGAGTATCAGCAGTATGGCGAATGCCTTTTCCATCTTTAATTAAACTGACGGTAACGCTTCCTTTAGTTAAAGGCGTGAACAACTCTCCAAGCTGTGTAAGGTGCGCTGCAAAACGGGAAGTGTTTCCAGCCACCAATGGCTTGAACTCAACAAAGAGTTCTGTCTTGTCGGTGTATAGCGTATAAGCTGATGGTTCAAGCTTGTGTTCCTGTTCTTCCTGTTCTTGTTTGCTGGCGCATCCTGCAAAGAGAAGTGCCGATGCCGCCAATGATGCAAGTAGTTTATTCATTATTTTGAGTTTTTGAAATTTCTTGTTAGTGTTTATGCCCGTCATTATGGTCATGTATTTTTGCTGTATCCGTTCCAACAGAGAATTCTTCCTGTTCGTTATGCTTTACAGTATCGCTGTGCTGATTTGCTTCGCCTTTGTTATGTTCATGAGTGCCATCATTATGGTCGTGTTCTTTTGTTTGATTACCCGAACATCCTGCAAACAGGAATGTGTAAATGATAAATACGCTAATTATTTTTTTCATTGTTATAAAATTTTTTGTGGAAATGCAATTATTACGGCCTTAGCTTCGTTTGCCGTTTCAAAGGACAATTGTTTGCATTACCCAATGCTATCAAGCCTAATGTAGCAGCGTCTTTAAAAAGGAATGATCTTATCTAAGATTAGTATTGATAAATAATTAAAATATCAGCCGGACATGCCCTGCCAAAACTTAAAAAAATACCGAAAAACGGATTAAGCTATTTTTGGCGGTTGCCAAATGGAAGAAAGAAATTGATCTTTTAAGAAAAATTCGAAAAAGATATTTAAAGGGTTATCATTCGAAGGATCGGAGTATTGAACTGAAACAACTTCCGTGATAAAACTTAAAGTATTATGTGAATGATTTGAACAGTCATCCGAAGAGTGATTAAAAGGGAGATTGTCGTGATGGCTGTCCGGTATTTCATCGTGGTTATCAACATAATGTTCATATAGAAAATGAAGAAACCCTTCACCGTCATGATCTCCCTCATGATGGTGATGAGCAAAGTGTTCAAAAAGAACAGGCAGTCTCAATGCTTCTTCAACAAATGTATTATTGCTGAGAAATTGGAGAGAAAGAAATATGGCAATTATTGTTTTCAACAGTTCAAATGTACAAAATCTAATACAAATGCTTAAAAGATGACATATTATTGACGTTTAAAGCTACAAAAAAGAAAATTCTGAATTGTTTTAAATGGTGTTAAGTGATCCTCAGTAATACATTTTATCCGCTTAAATGCAACCTCAAAGCATGCAGACATGGAAGTTTCGTTATATTGCCTAATTTCTAACCCACTACATTTTGTTGGTCCACTTTCAGAAAATGTGCCGAGTATCAGATAACCATCGAGTTTAATGGCATCTTCGGCAATCGAAACATATTTATATAGGGGAGTTCTAAAAATCAAATTGTTAATAAATAACGATATAACTAATTGA
>CAZQIC010000109.1:0-16609 GCA_964593555.1 uncultured Bacteroidia bacterium
AATTCTAAATTGGGACTGTTTGAATAACCATGTGCAAATGGCATTTGGGATATCCAATTACAATTCACTTTCTGCAAAGGTGTTACATTGGAACTATCAATGGGCGAATTAGTCGCTACATAACTTACACCCTTCATTTCAAAATTGGCGACCACTGTATCATCGGTAACAGGTGAAGGAACAGGAGTTTCAATTTCTTTATCTTTCTTACATGATAATGCAAGGAATAAGGAGCAAACAATTATAAAATATGACTTCATATGTATGTTTATAATTTTGTTGAATACCATTTTTGAATTATTTTTTCAGCAGGCTTGTTTTGTGGTGTGTAATCTGAATTTTTAATTCCCCCTGCCTCAGTATCTCTATCATACCACTTCCAAAGAAAACCTCCAGCAAACCATTCTTTATTCCACACGCTGCTATAAAGTGCTTCGTAAGCATTTTGCTGTGCGACCAGATTCACATCTTTATCCACCGCAGCATTTTCTATTTCCCATTGCTTCCATGCACAGTTATTGATACTTCGGTAACCATATTCAGTAAACAGAATTTTCTTGTTGTATTTTTTAGAAAAATTTTCAAGGACAACTGATACTTTTTGCCATTCCTTTTGCAACTCATCAACTGTTGGTGTTGTAGTATTTATCAAAGGAAAATACGCATCTATTCCAATATAATCCAACTTGCTCCAAAAAGTAATGGTGCTGTACTCATCCCAATTGGCAGCATACGTGAGTCTTCCCTTATACACTTTTCTCAAGGTATCTATCAAACTGCTCCAAAACTGAGGACGTTTTTGTGTAGCTGTTTTAAATTCAGCACCTATGGATAACATCTCAATATTCATGGAATCCGCTATATGTGCAAGTTTTAGCATGAACTGACGATAACTAGTTTCCCATATCAACCAGTTTTTACTATCAAGATCATAATCTCCCGGCCATCCCTGCTGATCTACCCAAAAGTGGGGTTTTAAAAGTATTTTTTGACGACAAGTTTTGCTGTATTCCGACAGTTTGCAAATTCCTTCCGGACGATCACCCCACCAATTTTTGTTTATATCGTATTCTACTTTTGGATTTCCGGGAGACATGAATGCAAATGGGCATAATGCAATCCAGTTAGCATTGATTCTTTTTACAGGTGTAATACAGTTATTGTAAGTTTTCTTTACCGGGGACACAAAGTTTACGCCTTTGATTTTTTCATCTTCAATTTTAAAAGATGTTATTCCAATCAGGAGTATGATAATGAAATAATATTTCTTCATCTGAGATATTTTATTCCCAAATTATAAGTTACACCGGCTCCTCCATTCAGAGAAGCAAAGAAATTGGTGTATAATAACTCAATGCTGAAATGGCTGGTAAGCTGGTATTTGCCACCAAACCCAAACTGAGAATAGAAAGAGGATACATAATAATACTTTGTAGCAGCACCATTGTTGTCTTGCGTTATACTTCCGAATGTAGGAGCATATTGAATCATTCCATACAATGTTGATTTTTTCGTGGGGAAATAGCTCAGAAAGAAACTCACAGGAGTTGAAAGTGAAGATGTTTTCTTCTTGTTAAAAGCATATTTGGTACTATCCTTTGCAAAGCGAAAAAGCAAATCGGCTTCTGTAAACATTTGAAATTTCTTTCCAATTGATTTATCGAAGAAAAATTGGTTCCACCAGGTGTAACGGTTGTAATCGAGCCAGGGCTTTTTAGTTGTATCAGCTTCCAAATCCTTTGCCACAGGAATCCAAAATGCACTTTGAATGGAAAAATGTGTTTGGTTTTTAAAGGGACTTATCTTAATCTTTGGCCCTAATGAAGCAAGTGCGGTTCTTTGGTAAATTGTATTTTCAAAACGGAATAAATTAAATGCAGACTTTGATTCGTTAGTATCAATTCTTACTGATTTTATATTTATGTCCATACCAACATTTATTCTTGATGACTTGGAAATGCCATAATTAAACTGGATTAAACCTCCATAATAACTGGCTCTTTCATGGAGGTCAATTAACTCCTGCTTGTTATTGCGATAAGCTGTTTGAGTGTAAAGATTATTGAAGAATTGAACTTCAAATTGATGTTTTTTTAACAAAACGGAAGGTGTATAAGCCTGCACATTAGAAATGTTCTTCGTAAGATCAAAGGGCTGTTCAGCAGTATTATTTTCAACAAATTCATTTAACGACCAGTCGTAACTGTAATAATCTACTTTGTAATCGTCAGGTATTTTATTTTCACGGTATTTATTGATGAATCCTAAAACGTTTGTCCCTTCTTGCTTAAAGTCTGCTTCATACCATTTGAATATTTCCGCAAGAAGCACTTTTTTATCATCATCATTCACTTTGATAAAAGTGCCATTATTGAGTGCCGCTTTTACTTGCCTTTCCATCTGTTGTTCGAGTTTGTCAGGCACATAAGCAAAGTTTGTTATGGGAGGGCATCCCATAGCTCCGCAGACCAGCACAAAATGAAAACGGGCATCTTTATAAACCGGACGTAGTTCTTTGTTTTCAATTTCATCAAGTGTTATCTTTTTCCTGCCAACCGTATGCTTGATACCATCATAGAAGCCTGCAATATCCATCGGTGATTTTACCGGATACCGATCCACAACATTTTTGATTGCAAGAATATTATAGGCGTTAATGAGAAAAGATTTTTTTATATTTTCCGGCAGTGATTCAAAATCAATGTTTTTAATTTGATTGGTTAAGCTATCTAAAGTTTTTCGATCAGAATGAATGGCTGAATAATTTACTAATCCACCACTTACAAAACGGTTTAAAAAAAGATCAGATGAAGAAAAAAAGATTTCTGAATTGCTTTGTGAATATACGCTATTAAAAGCGAGAATAATGTTAATAGCAAGGCAAATTTGCTTAATATACCCCATGAATCGAAAAATTTAGAACCCAAAGAAAATAACACACGAACTATTAATTTGTCGCCTGGAAGACAATATCACTAAATGCCAATTAATTACTTTGTAAAAGCCCAAAACTATTTTGTTTTATAAATGCTTCAATCATATAGAATTTTAGTTGCTTTACTGCTGGCAGTCATAGCCATTAGCTGTGGTAATGATCCTGAAAACTATTCCCCGGAATATAACAAACAGGTTTATCACGCTCCTATAAGCATAGATAGCTTACCTGTTAAAAAGGAGGAGTATGTGAAACATTATTATTCCAGCGGGAACATGAAATCAGAGGGCTGGATAAGGAAGGGCAAAAAGAACGGGTATTGGAAATATTATCAGGACAACGGTCAATTAACAGAAAAGGGAAATTATATTTATGATAAAAAAGACGGCTGGTGGGAAGAGTATCTTGGGAACGGCAATGTGTGTTGTTTAGGGAATTACCAAATGGATAAGAAGACGGGGTATTGGCAGTATTATCATTCCAATAAAAAACCCTTTAAGCTTGGAAATTATGTGAATGATTTAATGAGTGATTGGTGGCAGGAATACAGGGACGATAGTACGCTTGTTTGTCAAGGGCAATATGCCAACGGAAAAAAGCAAGGCTGCTGGATGTATTATTATCCGAATGGTAAAATTCAAAGACAAGGAGATTATGTCAATGACAACATGAGCTGGTGGTGGAAAGAGTATGATGAACGGGGGAAATTAATGTACGAAGGGAATTACAGCAACGGGATAAAAGAAGGTTATAATAAAACATATAAAAATGGAATCATTCAAAGCGAAGGGAAATACACTAATGGAAGGCTAAGCGGATCATGGAAATATTATGACGAGAACGGAAAAATGATACGTATTCAGAACTATGAGGATTATGACTGAAAAGAAAAATATTGTTGTTATCATTCCTGCATTCAACGAGGAAAATTCGGTTGGAAATGTTTTAAAAGAGATTCCTAAAGAACTTGTTAGTGAAGTAATAGTAGTAAACAACAATTCCAATGATAACACCAAGCTAAACGCACAAAAAGGCGGAGCCACTGTACTCGATGAAAAAAGGCAAGGCTACGGTTACGCCTGCTTAATGGGCATTGCCTATGTAACAGAAAAAAATCCCAAGCCTGATATTGTTGTTTTTATTGATGCCGATTATTCCGATTACCCGGAAGAAATGCGAGAGCTGATAAAACCCATAATTGAACAGGATTATGACATGGTAATAGGCTCCAGGGCACTTGGAAAGAGAGAAAGAGGCTCTATGACACCACAGCAGGTATTCGGCAATAAATTAGCCACAAGTCTTATGAAATTTTTGTACGGAATAAAATACACAGATCTCGGCCCTTTCAGAGCAATAAAATTTGATAAATTGCTGGAATTAGAAATGAGAGACACCACCTATGGCTGGACAGTGGAGATGCAATTAAAAGCTGCTAAAAAGAAAATGAAAGTAACTGAAGTTCCTGTGAATTACCGCAGGCGAATAGGCTTCTCAAAAGTAAGCGGAACAGTTAAAGGAACAATAATGGCGGGTTATAAAATTATTACAACACTTTTAAAATATGTATAGAACCATGAAAAAGTCATTTCTCATTTTAGTTCTTCCATTGATTTCAATAAACTGTGGAAATAATGCGGCTCCTGCTTCTGAAAAGGAAATTCCGCAATCGGATGAATTTGCTAAATACTGGTATGGTGGCAAAGCAGAAATAACCAGCTATAAGCTCCAGCAGGCACGTTATGGCGAAATGCACGAAGGCTCTGCCATAACTATATTTGTAACAGAGGATTTTTCTGCAAGCAAGCATGTAAAGCTGGATGATCCGCAAAGTGCAGGGAGTGATGCTGTAAGTGTGTTAAAACTCAACCTTACCAAAAAGTTCAATACAGGAATTTATCCTTACTCCATGATGCTCTCTGTTTTTAAGCCCGTAAATACAAGCAAATGGGAACACGTATTAAAAATAACAGCATCATCACAGGAATGGTGCGGGCACACCTTTACACAGGTAAATGCAGGAAAGAATAAAACAAAAGCAAAACTATATTCCTACTTTGAAAGTGAAGGAGACCAGGAAAAAGAACTTCCTCTGACTTGGACGGAAGATGAATTGTGGACATTGTTACGGATCAATCCATCAGGCTTACCAACAGGTAATGTAAGAATCATTCCGGGTTTATTACAACAACGGTTGCTACATACAAATCTTCAGGCAGAAGATGCAAAGACATCATTGGTAAAAGTCTCTGAAATACCTGCATGGCTTAGAGCAGAAAAGAATTTAATGAGCTATTCAATTTCTTACAAGGAAAAACAAAGAACGCTGACAATATACTTCAACGAAACGTTTCCTCACGCCATTGCAGGATGGGAAGAAAGTTATCCTGACGGCTTTGGCAAGGATAAAAAAATATTAACTACAAGGGCAGTAAAAGATAAAATGTTAATTACGGATTACTGGAACCATCATAATAACAGCGATGCTGCCTTGCGTGATTCTCTTGGACTGAACTAAGAATGATAAAAAAATCTGTTTGCAGCATAGCATTTTATTCAATTCTCTGCCTCTCGCTGATTGGATATGTACTGCTCGGCTATTTTACAGAGCGCACAAATTTCACACAACTCATCATGCTGTTTGGGTTGTTGTTTGCCGGGTACTTTTATCTCGCTAAAACAAATCTGACCGAAGCCCTCATTAAACAGGGTATTGCATTTTCGATTCTATTCAGGCTCTCATTGCTGTTTATGCTGCCTAATCTTTCAGATGATTATTTCCGTTTTGTTTGGGACGGGAGATTATCTGCACATGGCATTAATCCTTTTATGGTGATGCCATCTACTTTTATTGATTCACAGGAAGCTGTTTTAGCAGGTCTTAACCGGGAATTATTTGCTTCCATGAACTCACAAGGGTATTATACCATTTATCCTCCGGTACTGCAATTTATTTTTTTTGTATCCACAAAATTATTTTCCTCAAATATATTGGGAAGTGTTTTTGTAATGAGGTCGTTTATCCTTGCCGCTGAAATAGGGAGCATTTTTCTAATTTCCGGTATTCTGAAAAAATTAGAACTCCCATCTAAGAATATACTATTATACGCCTTAAATCCTCTTGTAATAATTGAGATAACAGGAAACATCCACTTTGAGGCACTGATGATTTTTTTCTTGCTCTTGTCCGCTTATCTTTTATTGAAAGAACAATTTACCTTTTCAGCTATTGTTTTTTCTTTGGCAATTTGTTCAAAATTATTGCCATTGATGTTTCTTCCTCTGCTCCCAAAGCAAATAGGTATAAAAAGAAGTATGGTGTTTTATTCCGTTACAGGAATCACAACGATACTGTTTTTTATTCCCTTTATTGACCAACAGTTTATGGGTAATATTTCTTCAAGCATTAATCTGTACTTTCAAAAATTCGAGTTCAATGCAAGTATATTTTATATTGTAAGATGGGCGGGGTATGAAACAGTTGGATACGATGTGATTGAAAAAGCGGGAGTAACGCTATCTGCTATTTCAATGCTGGCCATTCTTTCAACTTCATTATTTCAAAAGCAAAGTAATGTTGTTTCTCTTTTTGAAGCCATCCTGTTCAGCATTACCATTTACTTTGTTTTCGCCACAATCGTCCATCCCTGGTATATTTCAACACTTGTGGCTCTTTCCGCATTTACTTCTTTGAGATACCCTATTATATGGTCAGGATTAATTGTATTGACCTATTTTACGTATCGCAGCATACCATATTCAGAAAGCCTGCTTCTGGTTTCTGTTGAATATATGGCATTGGTGGGATTTTTTATTTACGAATGGAACAAAAGAAAACGCAATCAATTTAATATTGGGCAATAACAATGCTAAAGTTTCTTTCCTTTTTTTTAATCTTTCCCGGATTAATTATGGCTCAAAGTGATTCATTGCGAATTACAGAGGGAAAAAACATAAAACAAGGACTGTCTTTTGGAGTGATTCCGGTTCTCTCATACGATGCAGATTTAGGTTATCGTTACGGTGGAGTGTTTAATATTTTTGATTATGGCAAAGGAAGCAAGTATCCCGATTACGAGCAATATTTATTTTTACGTTTTACCAATTCCACGAAAGGGACATCGCAGGCACAGCTTCTCTTCGACAGTGAAAAAATAATTCCCAAAACAAAATTGATTTTTGAAACGAGTTATCTGACAGATAAACTCCTTGACTTTTTTGGATTCAATGGACGAAATGCCGTTTTCCTGAATGAATATATCAACCCTAAGAATTCAGCATATATCAATAAATACTTTTATGCTTACGACCGGAAACTGTTAAGGATCCGCTTGGATTTTCAGAAATATATTGTTGGCAGGAAATTACGTTTATTGGCGGGTTATACTTTCAATGACTTTAAAATCAATGCGATCAATCATCAATATTTAGATATTCCAAAGGGAGAAAATTGTCAGCTACCCGATACAGTAAGTTTATATGAATATTATACGAATTGGGGAGTAATTAAAAGCAATGAGAAAAATGGCGGAATCGTTAACTATTTAACGCTCGGATTAATTTATGATACACGAAACTCTCAGTGTTATTGCACAAATGGTAAATGGTTTGAAACGATGGTAATAGCTGCTCCGGGAGGATTAAATAAACAGCCATTCTCCAAGATTATTGCCACATATCGCCAATATCATGACTTCCTTAAAAACAAAGTAACTCTTACATACAGAATCAGCAGTCAAACCAAATTATCGGGAGATATTCCTTTTTATATGCTGCCGGTTTATTATGACAGCAGAATGAACCAGGATGGAATTGGTGGTGCTTTTAATTTAAGAGGGGTAATGAGAAACCGTATTGCCGCCAACGGCTATCTGGTGGGTAACCTGGAGTTAAGAGCTGTAATAAAAAAATTCAAATTATTCAAGCAGGAATTTACTTCCTCATTCGCCATTTGTACTGATATGGCATACATCACTCAAAAATACACAGTTAATACTGCTGATGTTCCGATAGCCTACAAGAAAGAACTTTTCCTTGAAACAAGCCAAAAACTATCAACAGGGATTGGGCCGGGGCTTTACTTCGTCTTTAATAAAAACAACATAATAACGGTAAACTATGGAGTTCCTTTCAACAAAAGCGATGGGGCTGGGGGATTATATATCGGTTCAAGTTTACTGTTTTAAAACAATAAACTCAATTCAGTTTATTATATGCCTTAATGAATATTCTTGATCTGTCATAGGCAATTACTCCCTGCTTTTCAAGGTCATTAAGCACGGTAGTAACAGTTTGGCGGCTCGTAGCGGTAAGTTTGGCAATATCTTCGTGGGTAAGTTTTAACCGTATTTCTCTTTCATTGCTGTTGCCCTGAACCTTTATTCCATGTTCATCAGCCAGTTCAAGGATAAAACTTTTTACTCGCTCATCGGAGGTTTTAAAAATAAGCGATTCAAAACGACTTTGGATTTTTTTTAGTCTGAACCCAATCAATTTGTATATCTGCATATTGAATTTTGGATTCTTTTCCATCATCTTTTGCAGATCCGGTATTTTTACTACGCAAATAACCGTATCATCGGTTGCCTCAGCTATTTCCTCCCTGTTTCCCTGTCCTGTAATTGACATTTCTCCGAAAACTTCACCTGGTCCAAGTATGGCAAGAATAACTTCTTTTCCATCGGTTGACATTTTGGATATCTTAACCTTACCGGCTTTCAGAAGATAAACAGAGTTGGAAGCGTCTTCAGGGAAATAAATAATCTCTTTTTTGGGTACACTCCTCATTACGGCCACTTTGTCAAGAACTTCGATCTCCTTTTTACAGAGGGTTTCCAGCATACTGAAATTTTCAAAATACCATAATTTAGATTTAGCCTGCATCTTGATTCTTAGATTGATAGATATTAATTCGATTGAACGGTGAAAATACAATTTTATTACCTGTAATTTTGTAAATTTGCATAATAACCGTGTTTTTTTGAAAAAATTCAGTTCCATATTCCTTCTTTTTCTCTTTGGGGTATATAGTTTTACCTTTAAGACCCACTATTGCTTTTATCCAAACGGAGAACGTTTTCATGGAGATTGTCAGGAACATATACATGAAGCTGAGGCAAAAGGAAATTTAGGAAAAGTAAATTTCTTCCCCCAGCATTATTTTTGTGAAGACTTTTTAAAGAACGTCCAGGTGCAGGAAGCAAAGATTATTTCTGTTAAAAGTCCCATCAGCGATCTAATCTTTACGACTTCCATTGCAGAAATTATTATTCCTGTTTTTTCAGTTTATCATTTGCCACAACCCGAACCGAAATGCCGTTCGGCAACTATTATTTCGGTTCATACACTTCGTGGCCCCCCTTTGGTTTAACCTGTCGGTTTAGCAGGATGATTTTGTATTGCCTTCAATGAAGGTTAATATTATTTCATTCTGAATAATTCCGGCATTTTTTGTTTGTACCGCAGTTCTCCGCGGTAATACATTCTTTAATCTTAAATCAAAGGAAAATGTTAGAATTAGCTTTTAAAAACAAATATCTGATTATTGTGCTTTCCCTCCTGATAGCAGTAATAAGCATAGTCGTCATCGGACGACTTCCTGTAGATATTCTACCGAATAAAATCACTGAACTTGAATTGAACAAACGCATTTTGTCAGCGAAAAAAATAATGCTTAAAGCAAGGTCAAAAAGAGTACGCCCAGCACTTGACGATAAAATACTTACTTCATGGAATGCTTTAATGTTGAAAGGGTATGTTGATGCTTATAGAATATTTGACGAACAGAAATTTTTGGATGTTGCTTTGAAAAATGCAGATTTTATTTTAAAAAACATCAAAAAGCAGGATAATCGTCTTGACCGTAATTTTAAGAACGGGAAATCATCTATTAACGGATTTTTGGATGATTATGCCTTCACTATTGAAGCTTTTATTGCATTGTATCAGGCCTCCTTCGATGAAAAATGGTTAGAGGAAGCTCAGCAACTTTCAGCGTATGTCATCGCTCATTTTTATGACAAAAAAAGTGGAATGTTTTACTATACATCCGATATTGATCCAATTTGATTGCCCGAAAAATGGAAATTGCTGATAATGTTATTCCGGCTGCAAACTCAGTAATGGCGAAAAATTTATTTATACTTGGACACTATTTTTACAATGACGATTACATCTACAAGTCAAAAAAAATGCTTAAAAATGTAAAACAAGATGCTTTAAAGGGGGGTGCTTATTATGCTAATTGGGATATCCTGATGGCTTGGTTTGCCAGCGAACCTTATGAGGTTGCCATAGTCGGTAAAGATTTTACATCGAAACGCAAAGAATTTGACAGCTATTATTTGCCTAATATATTCCTGTCAGGAGGGAAAGATGAAGGAAAGTTATCTTTGTTGGAAGGTAAATTAATAATGGAACAAACAACCATTTATGTATGTCAGAATAAAACTTGCAAAATGCCTGAAACAGAGGTTAAAAAAGCGGTTCAACAAACTATCAATAAGTAAGTGTTCGATTAAACCTCCCGAATAAATCGCTTTCCCTAATCCATCTAATTGCCTTAAGTAAACGTCTATACGGGTCTATCTTTTGTGATATTCATAAGCTCCCGGATATCAACATCCAGCACCTTTGCAATTTCTGCTAACGTTTCCAATGAAGGCTGTACCTTATTCCCACACCATTTAGAAACAGTTCCAGGCGTTACCTTTAATTCTTTGGCCAGCCAGTTGTTTGACCTGTCCTTTTCGGCCAACACCACACGAATTCTGTTAAGCGGTTTTTTAACTGTTTTTCCCATAGCGAAGACAAATATATACTTGATTTTATTCATAAAAATTGGTTATAATAAGAGTATAATTGATTAAAAAAGAATAAATATTGATTCTTTAAAGGATAATATTGTTTATATTTGGAATGATTATTTTACAACCATTTATTGTAGAAAAAAGATAAAAAATGGGAATATGAAGATTAAAAATATGCCTGAAAAGGAACTCATTATAAGTCTTATCAAGGACGACCTTGTTAATGTTCGACTGGTACATGGACTTGAAAAACTCGGATTGGATTCCGGTAACTATTACCTGCATTTGAGCGAAACCATTTTTAAGTTGATTGGGATAACGACAGATGATGCAGATTTTTTTGAGGAATATATGGATGAGTGCCGGACGGTAAAGAACATAGACATTTTTAAACATCCTGAATTGTTAAGCAGTCTTGCTCTGAGCCTGCACAACAAACTCTTAGAATATAAATCTGAAACACATGAACCGTAAAACAATAAAACACATATTGGCAATCGTAGTTTTTATAATTTTTCTGCCGCTGATTGCAATAGAATTATTAGTAAAACGCCAGGACCACTTTTTTGCCCGGATTAAACTGAGCTTTCAGTTATTGTTATTTGTCATCGACTTTGGAAAACAAAAATAATGAAGCTGTAAACAATGTGTTTCAGATCGGTAAAATTTAATAACACCCAAAACAAATTTTGTAAAAAATAAAGTTCAATTTACCCGAGTAAAAGAATTATAATAACTCGAGTAATTTTTGCCAATTTACTCGAGTAAAAATATAGTAACAACGAATACGTTCTTTAAAATTCTGTATAAAATTCCTCCGGCTCGCAAAAAGAAATCTCTTAAGACTCCTGTACAAATTTCTTATAATGTTACCTGATTTTTCTCCTTACAGCTTTTGTACAAAAGTCCTTAAGGCCCTTGTAGAAATCTCTTATAAGGCCGTGGGATATTGCTCTTAAGGGCTCGCGGACGAAAGTCCTTAAGGCCGGTGTAGAAATGTCTTTAAGAGCCTCTGAATTTTTGCCCTTACGACCCGTGTACAAATCTCCTATTAAGGCTTTTGTATTTTTCTCCTTACAGCTCTGGTACAAAAGTCTTTAAGGCTCCTGGGGTTTTTCTCTTAAGGGCTCTCAAAAAAAAGTCCTTAAGGAGTTTGAAAACTTTTCTCCTTAACAGCCGGAGAAAATTCAAGCCCTATAGGAGCTGAAAAAATAAATGTCCTTAAGAGCCAAAATAAATTCAGCTCGTTAACGACCTGAGAAAACAAATGTCCTTAAGAGATCGCAAAAAAAAGTTCCTATAAGACCTGAAAAAATTCAAGCCCTTAAGGAGTTTGAAAAAAAATGCTCCTTAAGGAGTAAAAATAAAAAAGAGGTCCTTAAGGAGGCTTCGAAAATTTCAAGCCCTATAGGAGCCGTTATAAAAACGGTCTTTAAGGACTTAAAATTACAAAGCTCCTATAAGAGACTTTGAAAAATAGCTCCTTAACGGATGTTTTTAAAAAAGCACCTTAAGGGATCGTTTTGCACAAACCTTCCTGATGAGCGCAACGTGTAAAAAAGACTCTTAAGAAATTTAAATTTTCATAAAAAAATAGTTCAGCAAAAGCAGAATTAAAAATTGCAGCAGAAATATTTTTGATACTAAAAATATTTCTGTGAAAAATATGATAAGAAAAAATATTTGAGTTTTCTGTTTCATGCCCGGCTGAATCAGCTTTAATGAAACTGTTTGAAACCTTTGCTACTCCTGAACTTGTAAAAGTTTAGTAAAAGTTGTAGCTGTTTTTAAGACCGAAGTCCTTTATTTTCAATGGTTTCAATTTTTCTTTGTAGGAAGCCACCAAAATAGCTCTTGACTTTTGGTAAAAGATTGATATACCTTTGTTGCAGAATTTATTTCAGTACGATGAAAGAGAAAACAATCAGAGAAAAACTACAAGAACCATTGCACAAAGATAGTTCAGAAGCTTATTCACAAGAGTTAAATCCCTATGTGAAAGGTGTTCTTTACATCGCAGGTGCGGTAGCTGTTGTGTGGGTTTCCCAGTATGTGTTTTCCGCTTTCGCTGGAGCGATCCGGGAGTTTAAAAACCTCAGAAAAAGTATCCATGAACAATAGCGATGCTGAAATAAAAACAATAACAACCGCTGAGCTAAAGCAGTTTAGCGGATTAGACGGATTAAGTGATTCACGGGCTCAAATGCTGTCAGAAAGTTTAAAAACGTTCTCAATCATTCTATTCCGGCACTATCAACAAACCTTCCCGAAAGGGGAAAAAGGTAAAGTGTCAGAAAATGGAGACATTAAAAAACTTTCAACCCTTTCTCAGGAAAGGTAGTACACAGAGCAAAGAGAGCAATAACCATGCGGTTATTTACACCCGTGTTTCCACAAAAGAGCAGGCAGAAAATAACCTGAGTTTAGATACCCAGAAAAAATACTGCCAGGAATTTGCGGAGAAACAGAAATTAACAATCCGGGAGTTTTTCGGAGGAACCTATGAGAGTGCCCAGACGGATGAACGCAGAGAGTTTAAAAACATGCTGGCCTTCGTCAAAAAGCACAAGGTTTCTAATATTGTAGTTTACAGTATAGACCGATTCTCCCGTTCAGGAACCGGTGCGATTGGAATCATTGCAGAATTGAGCAAGAAAGGTATTTCAGTTCTTTCAGTAACACAGCCTGCTGATACAAAAACATCAATGGGGGTGTTCTATCAGAACATCCAGCTCGTGTTCAGCCAGTATGACAATGAACAAAGACGCGCAAAGTGTATTACCGGTATGAAGGAGCGTTTAAGCCGAGGTAATTGGGTTGGCAAAGCTCCATTGGGGTATTGTCACGTACACGATGCAAACAACAAACCAGTGGTTGTCATTGGCGAGCAGGGCAAACTATTACAAAAATCATTTTTCTGGAAAGTACATGAGCGCCTGACCAATACAGAAATAGCCAAACGTTTAAAAGCGCTTGGGTTGAGCGTAAGTAAACAACGACTGACAGAAGTATTTCGGAATCCATTTTACTGCGGCATTATCACTCATGGGCTGCTCAAGGAACCCGTAATGGGGTCGCATGAACCATTGGTGACTCAAGAAATTTTCCTGAAAGCCAATCGAATTGTAAACAAGGTTCCGCATGATTACAAGCACCAGATAGTGAATGACGACTTGCCGCTGAAACGTTTTCTAAAATGCAAGCAATGCGGAGTACCTTTCACCGGCTATTTTGTAAAAAACAAAAGGAAACATTATTACAGATGCAATAATTCACATTGTAAGTCGAACGTGAGTAAAGATAAATTGCATGAACGGTTCAAGCAGCTCCTTAGCAATTTCAAGGTAGATGAAAAACTGATCGAGCCATTGAAAATACAACTGAAATATGTTTTTGAACATTTCAGCAAAGTGGATACCAGCGAATATGCCGTGCTCAGAAAAAGGCTTTGCGAAATAGAACATAAGATACAAAAGCTCAAAGAGCGTTTTGTTATTGATGAACTGGATAAAGTGTTGTATGAACAATTCCTGAATAAATTCACAGAGGAAAAAGAATCCATTGCTAAAGCCATTAACTCTTTAAATGGAGGAAATGACATTAATGATTTTATCCGGTTCGCTGAAAAAGTCTGTGGAAACTTATTTATGCTATGGGATAAAGGCAACTTTAAGCAAAAACAACGTTTGCAGTCGTTCTTGTTCCCGGATGGACTGCTGTATAGTAAAGAGACTAATTCATTCAACCGGCCAGTAATTAATCCCCTATTGGCGGAAGCTGATATTCTCTCATAAAATATATTTATATTTATTTGTTTTAGTTATCATAATATACTAATTTTGACGAATAAATATAAAATATGCTTAAAAGACACCCTTATAATGCCCTTGATAAATGGGTGGTAGAACTTCAATCGAAAGGGAAGCACAGTATATCGTTGGAGGAAGTAAGAAAACAATTCCCTAAAAAAAGCGAAGCATCCCTTAAATTGAACATTAACCGCCTTATAAAGGAGGGAAGTATCATTTCTATATTCAGGGGATATTATCTGTTGATCCCACCCCAATATGCCAGTAAAGGCATTCTACCTGCCGCATTATTTATTGATGGCTTAATGAAATACCTCGGCAGGGAATATTATGTAGGATTGTTAAGTGCCGCAGCTTATTACGGAGCAGCACATCAGCAGCCACAGGAATTTTATGTAATTATTCAACCTCCGGCTCTCTTCATGACAGCTAAGAAAGGCATTAAAGTGAATTTTATAAATAAGAAAAAGATTCATAAACAATTCGTACAAACAAAAAAAACAGATACAGGATATTACAATATCTCCAGTCCTGAAATGACAGCAGCAGATTTAATTCACTACTCAAGGCAAGTGGGTGGAATGAATCGTGTAGCTACTGTAATAAACGAACTTGCCGATGAAATGAATCCGCAACAGTTGAATAAAACCTTCGTAAAAGTTATTTCCTTAGCAACCTTACAAAGATTAGGCTATTTGCTGGATGAAATACTCGATAGAAAAGAGTTGGCCAATCAACTATACAAAGTAGCTATGGAGGCGAAGATTGTTTTTTTGAGAATTCCAATGGTAGTAAATGCAGGCAGGAAACAAATTGTTTTTAGTAAAAAATGGCAGATAGATAATAACATAAAAATTGAAATAGACGAATGATCCCCAGCTATCATATTACATCATGGCGAGCCCAGGCTCCCTGGCCAAATGACGATCAGATTGAGCAAGACCTCATCATAGAACGTTCACTGGTAGAAATTTTTAGTGATGAATTTTTACGGGAGCGTCTTGCTTTCAGGGGAGGAACTGCTCTGCACAAGCTTTACCTGAAACCACAGGCACGTTATTCAGAAGATATAGATCTTGTTCAAATTAAAGCAGAGAGTTTTGGCCCCACTATTGACCGCCTGAAAGAACGATTACGCTTTTTAGGTGAACCCCGCAGGAATCAGAAAAAACATAACAATACACTTATATTCAGGGTGCAGGGAGAAAGTGGTGCTCAGCTAAGACTTAAAGTAGAAGTGAATTGCAGGGAGCATTTTGCAGTTCAGGGTTTTCAGGAATATAAGCTTAAAGTAAAATCAGAATGGTTTGAAGGGGAAGCCATGCTAAATACCTATACATTGGAAGAGCTATTGGCAACCAAACTAAGAGCTTTGTATCAAAGAAAAAAAGGCCGGGATTTGTTTGACCTGTGGCACGCAAGCACTTTGTCTGAAGTGAAAATTAATAAGGTGATAGACACCTGGAAAACCTACATGGAAAAAGAAGGAAATTCCGTTAACAGGAAAACATTTCACTTGAACCTGGAAGAAAAAATGGAGGATGAATTATTTAAAGGAGATATGAAAGGGTTATTGAGACCTGATTTTAAATATAAGCAGGAAGAAGCATTTGATTTTTTTATTAAACATTATCTCACAAAAATTCCATGAAAAACTTTCATTCATTCCAGCAATTTGCCAAAGGGAAAATTACACAAGATTCCAAAAGCAATAATAATGCGGTGATCTATACCCGTGTTTCATCCAAAGAACAGGCTGATACTAATCAGAGCCTTGAAACTCAAAGGAAATACTGTACAGAATATGGTATAAAAAACAACCTGCACATATTGGGATTTTTCGGAGGTACTTATGAAAGTGCAAAGACAGATGAACGCAATGAGTTCAACCGGATGATAAAATTTCTAAAAAATTCAAAAGAAAAAACTTCATGCATTCTTGTATATAGCCTTGACCGTTTCAGCCGTTCAGGAGAGAATGCCATTTATATTTCTTCACAGCTAAAGGGAGGTTCTATTAATTGATTTTAACAAATGTAACCGTATTTTTTTTTAGA
>CAZQIC010000110.1:0-8425 GCA_964593555.1 uncultured Bacteroidia bacterium
GCTTAGATACGATTTTATTAGATTGTTTTTAACATTCTATTTTTAGAACTCCCCTGATGGGAGAAAAGAAGAAAGATTATAAGGGTTTCTCCTGATTGGTGGTAACGTGCCTCAGCACCACATGTTTTCCTTCTTCAAGACCTATGTATAGGTTATCTTTTAGGTCGATTTTGTCACAGGAAATTTTATAAGTAAGAAGAACGATCTCTCTGTCATCAACAACTGTTTTTTTTGTTTCCGTCAATTCAAATTTATTCCTCTTGCCGCAGGCTTCTTTAAGCTTTTCAAATTTTGCTGTTCGGGATTCAACAGGTTCGGATTCGTTGAATTCAGGAGCATAGTATTCAGATGTTTTGTTGTATTCTTCGTTTTGTATACTAGTAAGCAGGCCTTCTGCAGTTTTTTTTGCCTCGTTTTCGTCAATAGTAAATCCTGCACAGGATATGAGCGCAGTGCAGAATAATAAATAAAATACTTTTTTCATTTGTATGGGTTTATTCGAGAGACTTAACAATTTTTCTAGATAGTAAAATACCTGCGTTATCACCCACAGAGATTAGGTATACTCCGGGTTGGAGAGCGGAAGTGTCAATTGATCTGGAATAAAATTGTCCTTTATGTATTTTACCGATGAAAACAACTTCACCAATAATATTGCTGAGACTCAATTCAACATCGCCGGAGGTGTTGTTATCAAATTGCAGCAACAGTGTCTTTCCAAAAGGAACAGGATTTACAGAAAGATCTTTAGAGCCAACTGTATTTTGTTTTATGCTGGCTGGTGGTTCACTGATAGTGACACTTGAACATGTTTCACATCCTAAAGAATCGGTAACGCAAACCGTGTATAATCCTGCAGTAAGACCGGTAACTGAAGCATTTGTCTCTACGTTTGGTGTCCATAAGTAATGATAGCCTCCATAACCACCACCAGCAACAGCAGATCCTGTTCCATTCGGACATCCATTACAACTAGCGTCAACTCCGGAAACCGTGATCGTGAGTACAGATGGTGCAGTAATTACAATTGTATTTGTACCAATACATCCAACAGAGTCGGTAACTGTAACTGAGTAAGATCCTGCACTTAATCCTGAAATGGATGAAGTTGTTGATCCTCCAGGCATCCATGAATAGGTAAAGTTAGGAATACCACCAATGATAGTTGTCGATATGACCGCATTGCTATCACCAAAACATGTAATAGGAGTAAAAGTGCCCATTACAGAAATATCCTGCGATAATAGAATGGTGATATCTGTTGAGTCAACGCAGCCAACAGAATCAGTTACCAAAAGGCTATAACTTCCCGGACTTAGTCCGCTAATGCCTGCAACTGTTGCACCATTGCTCCATGAATAAGTGTAGTTGGGTGTGCCGCCTGATGCTGTTACTGTTGATGATCCGGTGCCTGATCCGCAAATGTGATTTACAGCAAGTGATAAGGATATGGGTGAAACGTTTCCAATTGAAAAAGTCTGTGTAGTGATGCAGGTAGATGCATCTGTAACTTTTAATGTATAGTTCCCGAATGAAAGGCCGGTTATGTTTGAAGCCGTTTGAACTGTTGATGACCAGGAATAAGTGTATCCCGGTGTACCACCGCTAACAAGTACAGATGCAGTTCCATCAACATCATTCGGACAAGAGATATTGGAAGTGGTCAATGTAAGCGTCATTGAAGGACTAATAACGATCGTTAGTGCATCTGAATCCGTACAGGAATTATTATCGGTTACAACAACCGTATAACCTCCTGCAGATAATCCTGTAACATTTTGTGTAGTAAATCCTCCTGGTGACCAAAGATAAGTGTAGCCAGGTGTTCCTCCTGAAGCAGCAACAGTTGCTGACCCGTCGCATCCCGCTTGCTGCGAAGCATTTGCAGAAACAGCGGTAGAAGGACCTTCTATGGTCAATGTTGCCGTCGCTTTACAATTTAATGAGTCTGTTACAACAAATGAACTTGTTCCTATAGATAATGCTGATGCTGATATTTTTGTCTCTCCGCTTGAGCTCCATAAATAACTATACGGTGATCCTGACATATGCGGTGTTCCGCCGGTAACAGACATAAGGGCCGTGCCGTCATTTTCTCCAAAACAACTCACGCTAGATGAACTCACAGGTGTGATAACAATAAGGGGCGGTTCCTGGATATCGGCGGTTATTGTATCGGCGCATCCATATACGTCCGTTGCAACAAGAGTAACTGTTCCAACAGGCAAGTTAAATACGTTAGGTGCAGTTTCCGGAGGTATAATTGACCAGGAGTAATTATAGGAACCAGTTCCCCCGGAAATAAAAGAGTTTGCAGAACCATTGCTGCTTCCATTACAACTAACATTATGAGGGGTAACGCTTAAGCTTAAAACAGATGTTGCACCACCGATCACAAAAGTCATAGAATCTTTACAGCCGGATTCTTCTACTATACACCAATAAGTACCCTGACAAAGTCCTGTTACATTGGGGCCCGTATTGGTACCCGGAGTCCAGGAGTAGGTAAAAGGACCTGTGCCGCCTGTAACATTGACAGACGCACTTCCATCACAATACCCAAAACATGTTTCAACATTAGGATATACAGTATAAGTGAATGCACACTGGCCAAAAAATGACGTGGAAAGTAAAATCGAAAAAATGAAAAAGTAAAGTTTCTTCATATGCCTGGCTCCTCAATAATCTACTAATTTACCAAAGTTTTTTCACACTCACAAAGGCTGGTTTTATATTGTATGGCATGATTTTTTATAAAGATTGGGACTAATCTTTTTATCTGTGAAAATCCCTACCTCGCTGCTATTTGTGTAGAAACAACAATGTTCACAATAGATAAATGTAGATAAACTTACACATTGAATTAGCAATTTTGTTTAGAGTTCTTTCATTAAAAAAGAATAAAGTTCCATCATGCTTTTGATGTCATTTTTGTTCACCTTTTCATTTGGTGAGTGCACATTCTCTTCCGGTGCACCAACAAAACACCAATCAAAAGGGTAAGGCGATCGCTGCAAAGAGTTGCCGTCACTGCCGCCGGAGCCTTCTACTTCCAGTTGAAAAGGAACATTACTCTTTTTAGAAATATTTATAATTCTATCGACATAGCTTTTTCTTGGCAAGCCCGAATCTCGAATGGATATTGCGCATCCTTTACCTGCATGTACACCCTCGGTTACCCATGTAATGTCTGAAATTAAGGCTTGCTTTACTTTATACTTCTCATAAATGAAGCGGGCCAGGTATTCAACACTTCCTCCACCGTGTTCTTCCCAACAGGAAAAAGCAATGATTCCGTTCTTTAATGTTTCGGCCAATCGTAATGCGTTAAATACTCCCAGCCTGTTATCCATGTAGCAGCATTGAACATATTCTTTTGTCTCTCTGAAATCCGGTTTAAATGTAAGCGTAGTGCCCGTGTCAATTATCCTGTTGTATTTATAACTCAGTTCTCCTTTTTTTGAAACTACAAGTTCACATTCAATATTTCCTTTGCTGTCCTTTCCAATAAGCTTGTATCCGTTCTCGCACATTGGACCGCCAATTTTAACGAGCTGCTTGTTGTATCTTACTGTAAACCCAATAGAATCCATATGGGCGAAAACCGCTGTTCTGGGTTTTCCAAAAACAAGAACTATACAATCCTGGAAACCATCACCATGATATATGGTAGGTTTTGCTTTCCATTTTTTCTTATTTGTGTTTACGTATTCTAATAAAAAATCTTTCATCGGAGCTTCATTCCCTGAGGGAGCTTCAATTGAACATAGTGTCTTCAGTAATTTCATACGTGTTTAATATCGAATGAGTTTTGTGCAATAATAGTTTTTTTCTGTTCTTAATGTAATAAAGTACAAACCGCTTGAGAATTTATTGTCAATAAAAATTGATTGTGTATTATAAATTGATCTTGTATAAAGAGTTTTTCCCTGTATATCTATAACAGAAATATTACCTGTTTCAGGCTGATCGAAAATTATTTCCAAATCCCTGCCTTCAGCAAAGGCCAGGGTGTTAATTTTAAATTGAGAAGATTTATGGGGAAGTTCATTCGTTGATACTATACATGAAGAAAATAAACCCCGGTTAAAAAAACGGTTACATATTGGAGTATAATGTGCGCCATTATAAAGAATGGTGTCGGTTTGTAAATACAGTATTGCTGCATCTGCCATGGTCATATTGGTTGCATAACTAGATAACGATTCATATAAAAGTTCATCTGTGGTATCGCGGCCTATGTCTCCCCAAATTTGCATCAACGTAGCTGACCATATCTCTGCATCCATATAAACATTTCCTATCAAACTACCGGGATAGGTTTTAGTGCTTAATGTTTTTCTTCCGCCCCAGAATTGGTTGTGTCCATCCCATGAGAAAGCATTTTCCCATTTGTAAGTATTTATAGATCTTGAATAAGAGGAAGCATTGTAATCTCCTAAAGCTTCATCAAGCGCCTGCCTTTGATTGCCGCTGTTTGTTCCGGGTGCTGCACTGTGCGACATGGCATGCCCGTATTCATGAACAATTACATCCGCGTCTTCAGCATCATCAACTCCGCCTTCACCAAAATAAAGGCGTTTACTTGATGGAATGAATTGTGAGTTGTCGGCCCCATTCATGGCATGCGGGTCCACTTGAATGGAATAATTTACCATGTTATTAAATCCAAGTGCTTGTATATGCTCCTGCATTTTATTAATATGATAAAATGCATTTACATCTTCAAAGCCGCTTTGAGCCCGTGTATATATAAAAGACGGCGTGCCAACCATAAAAGCCGGCGCAACTACAGGAGAGTCAAAATCTTTAATGGTAACAAAATTGTTTTTCAGATAAAAAGTATCGCCGCTGTATTGCACTCTTAAATTTTTTGAAACTCTTTCGGCATTAAGTACGGAAAGATCTATGTCTGTGCTGTCCACATAAGGTGTTCCGTATACAACACTCGCTGTTGTTATTGGATCTGGGTTAAATACCAAAGCATTTACTGTTGAATCAATAGGTGCTTGAGTATGGTAATACGCACCAAGATCACGCTGGTAAAGAATATTACCGGATACATCAAGAATTGTTTCGAAATTGTAATTATTATTTTGAAGCAACTCTATTCTAAGTGCCGGAATAAACTGATCACTTTGCGGAAAATAACACAATTCCTTTTTTAATACTTCTGTATTGTGTTTCGTTGAAATGAAGATATCTCCAATACCATTCGAAGGAAAATTTGTCGATGGAACATTTGTAAAAGAAAATGTATTATCGAAATAAGAAGTTACATATCCTTTATCGGTACAGTTAATTTTTACATCTCCTCTGTAAACAAGTATGTTATTATAAGTCTGAATAAACCGGAAATGTACACTCTTCTTACTTTTTATACTATCAACGATTAATAATGAAATATTGGGTGTGTTTAAATTATGTAACCGGTTTCGTAAATATGAAAATGTTGTGTGGCTATTTGTTGGTCCAATATAATAGGAAGTGAATTTACTTATACAAGTTCTGGTATCAATTGAATGAACTGATATAGGTGAAATTTCTACACCCTTCTGCGAATAAGAATTCGGGCAGATACCGCAAAACAACATCAACGAAATAAAAAGGCTGAGAAACTGTTTAAGCACTAATAAATATACGAATTTTAACCGGCAATAAAAAGCGAAGCTTTAGATTGCTCCCAATGAAGAGGAGGGTACCCAGCCTACATTGCCGTTAGCAAGTTTAATCTCAGTCCAGTTATTCTCTTTACTTTCAATTTTTACTTTAGCTCCTTCGTGAAGGATAAAAAGTTTGGTTCCTTGTTCGCTCGGTGAACCTTTTACTGTGGCCGTTGAGGAAAGTATAATAGCTTCCTTATCTTCTGAAGCAGTTTTGTAAATATTTTTTGCGACAAAATAAAAGCTGATGCCTGCGGCAAAAAACAAAAGCGTACTCCAAAAACCAATTTGTTTCAGGATCACTTTTCCTGAAGCTATGTATAGCCCTATGCTAAAAGCAAACAGGATAAATGCAATAATGCAAAGTACCGACCATCCTGTTTCGCTGAATGAAGAAAGAAAGCTATTTTTCCATTCATGAATAAACAGGGTAGGGAGTGCATCAATTTTATCTACGATCCTGGAATTGGCCTGTTTTAAATTAAATGTAATATCCTCATCCAGCGGCGAAAGTTCTTTTGCTTTTTCATAATTAAGAATGGCGAGTGCGTTTTTCCCATTCTTGTAATAAGCATTTCCGAGGTTAAAGAATAGTTCAGGTGATAACAGTCCATTGCTAATCACTTTTTCGTATGCTGCAATAGCGTCGTCGTATTTTTGTTCAGCGTAGAAAGTGTTCCCTTGTACGAAGAGTGTATTGTTCCCGTCTTCGCCGGCAATGAGAGCGACTGCGAAAAACACAGATAGAAAAAAAGTTAAAATAAATTTTTTCATTGTTTAACTTATTTCATTTTCAGTTTGAGTAATAACTGTTGCAGCTTTTTCAAAAACAGAAACCAGTTCGTTACTTGCCATTGATGGTGCATAACGTGCAGCTTCACAAACGTCAATTGTTTGGGTGAAATCAGAAATTAAACCTTCTGATACATTGCGTTTTTTCAAACGATCAACTACAGCTTCTTTCGTAAATTCGGATGCAGGCAAATTGAACTTATCCGAAAAATATCCATTCATTGCTCTCAGAATTTCATCATAAAATGCTTCCTTGTTATTTGCTTCAACATGTGTTTTAGCAAGCATTAGTCTTTTCTGTGCAACCTTGTTTGCTTTACGGCTTTTAACGGCGATAAGATCGCTATTCTCGCTAATGTGTTTTCTGCGGACTAATAAAAATGCTGCCAATAGAAATACCGGAGCCCCTATTCCTGTATAAAAAAGGCTCGATCCAAAAAAGTGTTCATCTTTTTCTATAAATACCGTTGGGCCAGTTTTTATATAACGAATGTCATTGCCGATAATTTTAACATCCTCTTTTGCTATACCTGATGCAGTTGTTTTAATTTGCTCAGCGGGTTTGTCGCTTTTTTCAACGTGAATATTAAATTCCGGTGAAGGCAATGTGATGTATGTTTTTTTTGCCGGATCAAAATAGCTGAACCCTACATTGGTGATGTTATAATCACCTTCGTTACGCGGTATAACCAGGTAATCAAAAGTTTTACTTCCCGATACACCATTGGTATTAATGCTAATGTTTTCGGAAACCTTTGGGTCGTAAGTTTCAAATCCTTCCGGAAAACCAACAACAGGTGTATTCAGTAATTTTAAGTTTCCTTGTCCGCTAATTGCGATGTTAAGATTTATCGCATCGTTCGCTTTTATTTTTTCTTTATTTACCAGCGCTTTGAAAGAAAAGTTACCAACCGCTCCGTTGAAATTTTCGGGTTTGCCCTGTTCCGGTAACGGTTGTATTTCAATTTTTATGGGTTTGCTTTTTGTTTTATAAATAGCATCTTGGTAACCGCCATTGCCAGAGAACAAATCAAAGATGGATTGTGGTGCATTGGAAGTCCTTTCTCTCACCACACATTCAATTTCTACAGGAGATATTTCAATAGTTCCGGTCTTTTGTGCGAAGATGAATGATTTTTTTATTTCGGCAACGTAATATGCTACGCCATTAACATTTTCTGTGCCAAGAGCTATTTGTCCTTTTTGTGGCATATCCTGTGACCAAAAGCCATCATAAGATGGAAATTGAATATCCTGGAAGCCGCGTAGATTTAGTTTAGTATATATTTTATGTACAACAGTTATTTGCTCTCCTAAATATGCTTTTGTTTTATTTACAGTGGTAATGGCAAATAAATTGTCTCCACCGTTTTGAGGAGTATTTGGATTGCCTGGATTACCCTGCGAAGGCTGCTGGGCAGAAGGAGTTCCGCCTTTTGCAACTTCTATAACAAGCTCGTTGGATTCTATTCTGCTTCCATTCACTATAATAGATGCGGGCGGTATGGTAAACTTTCCTTCTTTTCTTGCAGCTAAAATAAAAGAGAATGAAATGGATTGAGACATTGTTCCATTGATGAACTGCATGCTACTCGATTGGTTAGGACCCGAGTAAACATCAAACCCATTAAGGTTGGGTGTTTTGAAGTTGCTTCCTCCTGTATTTAAAGAATAAGCGATCTGGAATTGTTCACCAGCAACCACTTTTGTTTTACTTGCATTTGCAGTAAACTTTTGCGCCATAATACCGCATGACATGATAAGAAATGCCAGCAGTGAAATAAGCTTATATTTTTTAAATCTGTCCATCATTATTTTCCTGTTAACAGAAAATCAAATTACCAGTCCTTTTCAATTTGAACATTACTTCCTTTTACTTTTTGTTTTTTTAATTTTTTCTGAATTTCTTTTTCATCATTGTTCAGCGCTTCCATTATTTTTTTTGCTTCTTCTTTGGATATTTGAGGCTG
>CAZQIC010000110.1:8435-16524 GCA_964593555.1 uncultured Bacteroidia bacterium
AGGCTGTTGCTGCTGCTCATCTTTTATGTCTTTCTTTTTTTTGTCGTCCTTTTCATCTTTTTTATCGTCTTTGTTTTTGTCTTTTTCTTTATCTTGCTGCTGCTGTTGCTGAAGCATTTTCATTGCGTATGCAAGGTTGTACCTGGTGTCTTCATCATTCGGATTGTTTTTTAGGGCGTTTTTATATGCTTTAACACTTTCTTCAAATTTTTTGCCTTTTAAATAGGAGTTGCCAAGGTTGTGATAGGCTTGTGCTAAAGAATCTTTCCGCATTTTTTTTTGCGTAACAATTTCAAATTGCCCGGCTGCTTCTTCATATTTGCCTTGTTTGTAATACGCGTCACCAAGGTTGAATATTGCTTTAGTATTGTCCTTCTTTTTTTCGAGTGATTCTTTGTATTGTTTTTCCGCTTCAGAAAATTTACCATCGTTATATAAACTATTTCCCTCACGAATATATTTTTTCTCATCCTGGGCGAAGCAGGCGAGAACTGAAATAGATAAATAAACAAATACAACTATCGCTCTCATTATTTTTTTCCTTTTCCGTAAATGTTTAATTTTTGGAGCCACTTGCTTTTTGTTTCAGAAATAAGTGCTTCCAGCACAAAAAAGAATAAGGCTATAGCGGCGAAATAATAAAACTTATTATCGTAATCGGTAAACATTTTACTTTCAAATTGTTTTTTTTCCAGTTTGTTAATTTCGTTGAGAATAATATTTAAACCCAGTTCGCTGCCTGTAGCGTGGACATAAATGCCTTTTCCGGCGCTGCTGATCTCTTCCAGAATTGATTCGTTAAGTTTTGTTACCACTGTGTTTCCTTCTTTATCTTTTTTGTATCCCGATAAAATATTGTTTTTATAAATAGGAATTGGTGTTCCATCCAATGAACCAATACCAATGGTATGCACGTAGATATTTTTTTCTGCTGCTGCTTCTGCCGCCTTTATAGCATCGTCCTCGTGGCCCTCACCATCTGTAATAACTACAATAGCCCTGTTCTTTCCTTCATCTTTACCAAACGATTCAATGGCAAGTTCTAACGCGGAACTTATTATAGTTCCCTGAGTAGGTACAATATCACAATCGATATTCTGTAAGAAAAGTTTTCCTGCTGCATAATCTGTGGTGATAGGAAGTTGTACATAAGCATTGCCCGCAAATACAATAATTCCTATCCTGTCGCCTTCCAGTTTATCAATGAGTTTTTCAAGAGCTTGTTTGGCTCTTTCAAGGCGGTTGGGACTAATATCCTCCGCCTTCATACTGTTGGATACATCAAGGCATATCATGATATCTGCTCCCTCGCGTTTTACTTCGATGGGTTTTGATCCAATTTGCGGATTTAGTATGCTGGTTACTAAAAACAAAAATGCTATGGTAATGATGATTAATTTTAATACAGGTTTGGCAGTTGATGCATCCGGCATTAATTGTTTAATCAATTCCTTATCTCCAAATGCTTTAATTGCTTTTCTTTTGCGTACAACCATAATAGCATAGAAAGTAATGATCAGGGGTATGATCAAAAATCCGTATGCATATTCTATATTTTCTAAACGAAACATATTATGGCAATGTTCTTAATAATGTATAACGTAAAATACTTTCCAGTGCAAGCAAAATGCCAGCCACTAAAGCGAATGGTAAAAAGCGTTCTTCTTTATTAGTAAAACTTTTTTCCTCTATCACTGTTTTTTCCAATCTGTCAATTTCACTGTAAATGCCGGCGAGTTTTTTCTTGTCAGTTGCTCTGAAATATTTTCCTCCTGTTATTTCAGCTATTTTTTTCATAACGTCTTCATCAATTTTTACATCCACATAATCAAATTCATATTGGCCGTTAGGATATAACGCTATAGGTGAAAGCGCCTTGCCAATGGTGCCTACACCAATTGAATATACACGTATGCCGTAAGCCTTAGCTACATCGGCTGCAGTGAGAGGTGCAATGGAACCGAGGTTATTCACACCATCGGTTAGAATGATCACTACTTTGCTTTTGGCTTTACTGTCTTTAATGCGATTCACTGCATTTGCTAATCCCATTCCAATTGCTGTTCCATCTGCTATCATTCCTGTTTTTACAGCTGAGAAAAGATTTTTTATAATAGCATGGTCAGTGGTAAGTGGGCATTGAGTAAAACTTTCTCCGCTGAAAATTACAAGTCCTATCCTGTCATTTGGCCTGCTATCAATAAAATCCATAGCTACTTCCTTGGAAGCCTCAAGGCGATCGGGTTTAAAATCTTTCGCAAGCATACTTGCCGAAATATCCATCGCTAACACAATGTCTATTCCTTCTGTCTCTATGTTTTTCCAACTCGATCGTGACTGCGGCCTCGCCAATACTGCTATGATTAATGCAATACCAAGGCTGCGTAATAAAAAAAGCAAATGTCTTAAGTAGATTTTAGCAGAAGGCTTAATGTTCTCCAGTGTTTTTAATGAAGACATTCTCAAGGTGGCGGTTCCTTTTTTTAATCTCCATATATACCATGCGGTTAGCAATGGTATAATAACCATTAACCAGAATAGTTCCGGGTTCGCAAATGTTATATCGTTTAAAAAACTAAGCACCGCTATTGTTGTTTAATTCGTTTGGTGTATCTGGTTGTATTACTTCTTCACGTTTTGTTCCATTCACAAATTCAACGGCGTGAGTCAGGCACATTTCATTCTCACTCGCAATGGGCTGGCTCTTGGCAAATTTCACGAGGTCGGCCATGGTCAATAATTGTCTGAGTTTGTTCTTGCTTTCATTATCAACCACCAGGCTTCTGAACTGAAGTAAAATTTCATCGGTAGTTTGCTCAAGTGCATTTACTTTAAAACGTAGTTCAATGTAGTTCCGTATGATCTCTGAAATACCGGTGTAGTACTGTTTCGTTTTTCCTTCCTGCCATAATTTTTCTTCCCGCAGCTTTTCAAGCGCTTGCAATGCAATAACATCAGGCGGAAGCGAAGGTTCTTCTTTTACTACTGGTTTATGCTTGTGTTTTCTCAAATAAAGTAAAGTAAGATAGATCACTGCGATTATGGCGGCAGCAATACCAAGTCCCCAATAGATGTAGGGTAATAGTTCCCTGAAATCAAAAGGTTCTTCAATTGGAGGTTTAATATCTCGGATGGCAATGGTGGTATCAATCGGAATTGTATTTACGGCCAGTAATAAGGCTTCAGTCTCAAACACTTTGTTTGAATCGCCATTGAGTATAAATTTAAATGGTGGTATTGCATAGTACCCGCTATCGAAAGACGTAATCGTTAGTGTCTGGCTTTGCTGCAATTCATTATTTTCTCTATCAGGAATAGTAGTGTCAATTTTTGTTTTGGAAACAATTTCAATTTGTTTAATAATGGTATCTGATAATGAAGGCCATAAAATATTAGTGATATTATCAGTGGCTTTGTAATTAACAGTAATGTGAATTTTGGTTTGTTCACCAATTAAAATGGAATTGCTGTCCAGCTGCGCATTTACTTTTACCTGTGAAAAAAGGGCAGGGGAGAGCATCGACAAAATTGCCGATACAAAAAGAAATACAAACCTGTTCTTCAGTAACATCATGCCCCTCTCTTTTTAAATAAATTCATCAATGGCTTAATGTATGATTCCCCCGTATTGATATAAGCAGCATCAACACCGCTGCGATTAAATATATCTTTCAATTCATCATCCGCTTTTTTACGATTGATGCTGTATTGATTTCTTGTTGCTTTGTCGGAAGTATTTATCCAGCGTATAGTTCCTGTCTCGGCATCTTTCATTTTTATCAAACCCACATTCGGAATTTCATTTTCCCTTTTATCAAATATCTTTAATGCAATTAGATCATGTTTTCTATTGGCGATCTTTAAGGCATCGTTAAATCCTTTATCAATAAAATCTGAGATTAAAAAAGCCGTGCTTTTTTTCTTGATCACATTGTTTAAAAATTTCAGCGCCTGTTCAATATTTGTTCCTGTGCTTGTAGGCTCAATATCAATAAGGTCGCGGATAATACGTAGTATATGTGACTTTCCTTTTTTAGGCGGAATAAATTTTTCTATTTTATCACTAAAAAAAATGATCCCGGTTTTATCGTTGTTCTGTATAGCAGAAAAAGCAATTACAGCGCAGAGTTCAGTGATCAGGTCTTTTTTACTTCTTTGTGTAGTGCCAAAATTTTCAGAGGCGCTCACGTCTACGAGCAGCATCACTGTCATTTCCCTTTCCTCTTCAAACACCTTTACATAAGGGTGGCCAAAGCGCGCAGTTACGTTCCAGTCAATTGTTCTGATATCATCGCCATGCTGGTACTCCCGCACTTCGCTAAAGGCCATACCACGTCCTTTAAAGGCGCTGTGGTACTCCCCGGAAAAAATCTGGTTGGAGAGTCCTTTCGACTTTATCTCGATCTTGCGTACCTTTTTTAAAAGTTCGGTGGTTTCCATCATTAATAGTATTGAGTCGTTAGTATTGAGTAATTAGTTATAGCTAAAGACTAATTTCTTTCTACTAAATATTCCCTAAGGAACTTCAACAGTATTTAATAATTCGCTGATGATCATTTCAGAAGTAACGTTTTCCGCTTCTGCTTCGTAAGTAAGTCCAACCCTGTGTCTCATTACATCATGGCAAATTGCTCTTACGTCTTCTGGTATTACATAACCTCTGCGTTTAATGAATGCATAAGCTTTTGATGCTAATGCAAGGTTTATACTTGCACGGGGCGAACCGCCATAACTAATTAACTGAGAAAATTTTTCCAGCTTGTGGTCAGCAGGGTAACGTGTGGCATGAACAATATCAACAATGTATTTTTCAATTTTTTCATCCATGTAAACCTGTCTTACAACATCGCGCGCCCTAATAATATCCTCAGGTTTTAAAATACAATTTGGAGAAGGGAAGGAGTTACCAATATTCTGACGAATAATTTTTCTTTCATCTTCCTTGGAAGGATAGCCAATTACCACTTTTAACATAAAGCGGTCTACCTGTGCTTCGGGTAAGGGATAAGTTCCTTCTTGTTCTATTGGGTTTTGTGTTGCTAATACTAAAAATGGTTCTGGTAATTTATGTGTTTCGTCACCAATGGTAACTTGTCTTTCCTGCATGGCTTCGAGCAATGCGCTTTGTACCTTTGCCGGAGCACGGTTTATCTCATCGGCCAATATAAGGTTGGAAAAGATTGGTCCTTTACGAACACTGAACTCTTCTCTTTTTTGATTGTAAATAACTGTACCAACCAAATCGGCAGGCAACAGATCGGGAGTAAATTGTATACGGCTAAAGCCGGCATGTATGGTTGATGCAAGTGATTTGATGGCCAATGTTTTTGCAAGTCCGGGAACACCTTCCAGTAAAATATGTCCGTTGGAGAGTAGGCCTATCATTAACCGCTCGACCATGTATTTTTGGCCAACGATAACTTTGTCCATTTCCAGGCTAAGCAAATCAACAAAGGCGCTTTCCTGTTGAATCTTTTCATTCAATTCTTGTATGTCGTTCATAGGGTATGATTTAACTAAGACAAAATTAACCTTATCACCTCTTTAAAAGGGTGATTGTAGTGTTAAAAATTGTTAATAAAAATGAGGTTTTTTGCTAAAAAAACTAAATATAAGCCCTGTTTTGAGTTAAAAACTATAGTTCAAAGTTTAAAGTTTGCGAAAATGAGTCTAATTTTTTAACCCCGGTAAAAGGACTTTGAAAACAAGATAGGATAGTATACCTACAACGGCTGCAACAATATATTTTATCCGACTATAATCTTCCTCATCATTATTATTTTGTGTTTCGGAATAGGAGGCATTCTTCTTTACGATAATTTCACCGTTTTTAATTTCTGTTACAAAGGGATTGCCTTTTACTATTTTTTTTGCGATTCGTTTTTGTTCTGAAAGTGAAATATCTCTGTAGAACATGCTATGTGCAGCTTGTTTGATGGAATAAAACCCAAACTCTTCGGTATTTTTCAGAACAATTAAAATGATTTCTTCTTCTGATTTATTATCCATTTTATTGGGGGTTAACTGCTTGTAAACACGTTTAAATCAAACATCCCGCCATCAGCGGGATGTTTGATAAGAATTAGGATATTCTGCTTTTTAATTTTTTATCACATTAAATGATTGTTTTCTTTTCTCGTCAACCTGGAACAAATAAATACCAGCTGCCAATTGGCTAATGTCTACCGATGTTGTTTCGTTGTTTAGTTTGCCAGTCAATACACTTTTGCCTGTTTGATCTGCGATAATATAAGTTAAACCAATAATAGCGGTACCAGCTTTAATTGTAATTACATCGGTTGCAGGATTAGGATAAATAGAAATATTTTCCTGCAATTGATTTTCTGTAATACCAGAGGAGCCCTGAACCACAATAGTTCCTTTCATACCCATGGAGGCATGAGCGGTACAAACATAATAATGTGTACCAACTGTAAGCTGTGCAGGTAAAACAGTTCCGCCGCTGCCAGCAGTTTGGAAGCCACCGCTCAAGGCAGTTGTTCCGTTTGAATTCCAGGTGGTTTGGCTTACTTCTCTTGCATCATGTTGAATGCTTGAAAGCGTAAACGTAACGGAATCACCAAGAGTGATGGTAAATGTAGGCGGAGAAAAAGTATTTCCAGAATTGATTACGGGCCAAACGGTACTGAAGCCTGATATGCTTATTGATAAAAAAAGTAATGAGAGTAGCGTTTTAGTTTTCATCGTATTT
Organism: uncultured Bacteroidia bacterium; assembly: GCA_964593555.1. Taxonomy (GTDB): domain Bacteria; phylum Bacteroidota; class Bacteroidia; order JAFLBG01; family JAFLBG01; genus CAZQIC01. The sequence goes on from CAZQIC010000110.1 coordinate 15,148, forward strand.
GATTTGGTTTGTAAATATTGATTGTAAAAATATTGAGACATTAATCTCGTTTAAAGATACGAATATTAAGAATTTAATTTCGTTCAATTCTTATTCTGATATCTGAGGAATTTATACTTGAGTGAAAAAAGCGAAGAATTGGAAGCATTGATTTTTTAATCATTAATGAGTCATAATTGTGAAACGTGATTTCATAACTTTCTATTTTTGTGATATCGAAATAGAAGTATCTAACAGCATTAAAGTCTCTTACCTTTAAATTATATTCTTTTATAGGAATGTATTCGTTTGTTGATTTATCAACTATGCTGATTCTAAAGGAATTTAATTCGACATTGTGCCCACCAACAATATATATGTTGTATTTTGCGGGAAGCAGGTCGATTGTCTTCGGGCCGTCTGTAAGTTTGATTGTTGGAATCATTCATTAATCAAATTCAGCTGGTAAAAATACTTTTTTTTCTCACAAGATAGGCAACTCATGAATTTACTTCACAAAGATTGCAATCTAAAATGTAAAGAGTATTGGAAATACAAAGATAAAGGATGGGTTGTTTAGGATATTTGTAAAAGCAGGAGGACTTATTTTTTTGTTTTAATTTTTTTGTGGCTTTTGCAATTTTTTGTGTGGTACTTTTATTTTAGTACTTAATGATGTCACTACTTTTTTACCGGTTTTTGCTTCAAGCTCTCGTCTCGCTACTCTTGCAACTTTGCCACCCTGTTTCGCCACTTTCTTGCTTTCTTCAAAAGTTTCCGGTTTTACGGCTTGCGAAATATCTTTTGTTGATGCCTCGGCAAGCATGTTCAGGATCAATTCGGTATTCGTCATATTATCTCGTAAATTTTCTTTTTTTAAGCCTTTTAAAATTTTGTATTGTTTTGTTGTTTTATCTGCCCAAGCTCTGGTAATTATGTCCGCAAGTGTTGCAAATTGTTGACCCTCTTTTTAATCCACGTTTTCTCCATTCATCAGTGAGTTCTTTACGTATTTCAATGCTTTTTTATGCGTTGATTTATCCAGTTTTCGGAATAGGCTAACTGTAAATATTGTTCTAAGGCTCTGTCAATACTAAGTTCAGGGTCCTGCATTTCGTCTAACCGCTCATTTGCAATTTGAGCGAGCCAAAGTTTAAACGGCTCCGCTTTTGGCGATGGGATAGATTGTATTAGTCTGAAAAGTTGTTCTGTATTTGCCACATCAGTTTTGTAATATTTTCCATCAGTAGCTTTCATTTTCAGTTGTCCGATTTTTTCGGACAACTCGCTCCCTTCTTTCCTGAGTTTAGATTTTAAGTCACCCCAATATTTCCTTGGCCTGTCACTTCCTGCTAAAATTTCAATTACATCAATAACTGAAAAATACCATTGCTCTTG
>CAZQIC010000111.1:0-16464 GCA_964593555.1 uncultured Bacteroidia bacterium
AGATACGATTTTATTAGATTGTTTTTAACATTCTATTTTTAGAACTCCCCTATACTATATTTCGCGGCAACTACAGGATTGGCTGAAGGGTTGGAATTATGGAAAAGTGATGGAACCACCGCAGGTACTTCATTGGTAAAAGACATTTATACAGGAGCCTACAACGCAAGTCCGGCTAACCTTTTAGCTGTAAATGGCACTCTTTATTTCAGTGCAACAGATGGTACCAACGGGAGAGAATTATGGAAGAGCGATGGGACGGCAGCAGGAACAGTAATTGTAAAAGATATTTATACGGGTACACTTAGCGCAATAGCAGCAGCACCGCCTTCTAACTACTATTTTACAAATATAAACGACACTGTATTTTTTGGAGCAACCGACGGAACCAGCGGACAAGAATTATGGAAAACTGATGGAACTTCCGCAGGTACCGTAATGGTGGGCGATATAAATCCGGGCGCCGGTGATTCAAAACCATTGTGGTTTACCAAAATCAACAACACTATATATTTTTCCGCAGAATCAACCACATCAGACGCAGAGCTATGGAAATATGATGGAACTACGGGAACTTCCGGTATTTATTCATTAATAAATAATCATGGATTCTCCATTTTTCCAAACCCAACTACAGGCAGGTTTACTGTTAAACAAAACAACCTTCAAGGGCCAATGAATATAGAAATATTCAATGTGATTGGGGAACAAATTTTAGTAAAGCAAAATGTAAACGAAATTGATCTTTCTAATTCTCCGAAAGGAATCTATTTTGTAAAAATGTATAACGGAACAAAAGTATATACGAGTAAAATTACAGTTCAGTAAAATTTGTTAGAGCATTGAGCCCCTGTAGCAGAAATGTTACAGGGGCTTTGCTTTAACTCGCCTTTTCGCTTTTCACATAGAGTTTCGGCCAATAGCCAACGATCATTTTTTTCTTTTGTAAAGATCGTACTTGAGAGTCGCCAATTCAATTTTATCATACTGCTTTAATATACTATCCTGGTTCATCCCTTTTTCTACCAGGTAATACTCATGCGAATTTGCAGGAACATCATCAAGACTTATATAAAAATACCTACTGTAATATGCATGCAGCGACCATGTTGTACGCATTTCAGGTGCAATACCAATAATGGCTCCTTCTTTAATTATTGGACCTGTTTGATAAATATCATTGAGCATTTCTTTATCCCGTTTTGGACCATTCTGCAGATCCCAGCATGTAAAAACAAAAGTGCATATCAAAACAATTACCATTGCAATAGCAAACGCTGATATTTTTTTTGCAAGCTGGATCTTAGCATATACCTCAGCATATCCATTTGCCAGGATCATTGCTAGAGCAATTGCATAATAAGGAAGAGTAGTTACCAGGTAAAAACCACGTTGTTCATAGGTTATTAATAGTGGTAGTGTCCCCGACAAACCTACAAGCAGGAAAAAAATTATTTGCTTCCTGTTATTCACATCAGTTTTATAATTAAGCTTAAACCTTTTAAAACATAACAGGGAAATAACAATAATTGCTATTGCCGGAATAAGCTGCGAAACAAGTTCTATTAATAATTGAAAGCGACTACCCGAATGAGAATCGAAATGAGCGAACGTTCCGACCAAACGATTATTAAAATACATCACATAACTTTCGTATACGGTATCATTCAATAAGATCAATGCATAAAAAACTGCAACGACCAGAATTATAAAACCGCTATACAAAAACATTTTTTTAAATGAGATTGTTCTGAAAACTAACCAATAAATAAATACTGCAGCTAACGGAAACAAACCCTGCATACCTTTACACAAGCTAGCCATGATCAAAGCAGAGCCGGCTATAAATAAATTGAGATAAATATGTTTGCTTTCCTTGAGGGTTTTTAGAACAAAGAGAACGGACACCAGGTCGAAAAGCCCCATGGTAATTTCTTCTACACTATTAGTAAATGCCCAGAAACAAACCGGGATCGTGATCCAAAACAAAACTGGCAGCCAGCTTGTTGCTTTATAGATAGAATCGTTAGCAGAAATTAATTTCCAAAGTTTTACAATTAATAAAATGTGCAGTACTGCAATTAGTAAATTGTAAATTCGCTCCACATACATACTATTGCCAAGCAATTTAAAAAACAAGGCCTCAATACCATACAACAATGGCGGCTGTTCGTGATAAACACTCATAAATGTTTTACTGAAGTGCGGGTGCCAGAATGTTCCCAAGCCATTCGCCAGATTTTTCCCTACACATACATAGATCATTCCATCCATGAACATCCCGTCTTTAAACAGATCGCGGATCAGTAAAACAAATAGACAGGAAAGAACAAGGAGCCAGAAACTATATTTTTTTACCAGATACTTCATTATCTCATCATGTTTAATATTCCCTACAGTAAAAATAGGAAAACTAAAATAAAAAAGTTAAGACAAAATTTTTGATAAAATTTCAAATGTTGAAAATGCTTTATATGGAAATTACAAAACAAATCCTGACAAGTGTAAAAGTCAGGGTGCGACTGGAGTAAAATAAAAAAACTCATACTATCACGCAAAGGTTTCATAAATTTGAAACGCAATGAAAAAAACTAAAAATAACGTCTCACTATTATTATTTGTTTTATGTTGTATACTCTTAGTGTTCTTCAACTATTATTTTAAACAAAAGGAAGAGCCTTTACCAGTAGTACAAGAATATAGATATTCAGACAGCGTAAATTCTTATCCAAGAATTACGCCTCAAGATTCAGCATATGATAATTACAAAACCAGCTTGAATAAATATTTAAAAATGGCTGGCTTATTAATCCAGTACCCTTATAAAGAAGGTTTAGCCAGAATTCACAAGCGTAATTTTTATGGCTTTGTTGATACCAATGAAAATGTTGCAATACCCATAACGTATGATTATGCATTAGATTTCTCTGAGGGATTGTGCTTAGTTGGCAAAGACTTAAAATACGGATACTTAAATAAAAAGGGAGAAGTGATCATTCCAATGATTTACGACGCGGCCAAAAGTTTCTCCGAAGGTTTAGCTGCAGTTAACAAAGATGACAAATGGTATTATATAAATAAGTCGGGGAATGCTGTTACTTCAATTAATTATAATGCAACCATTAGTTTTTCTGAGGGCTTGGCTGCAGTTAAAGAAAAAGATTTGTGGGGCTATGTTGATGCAACCGGTAAAAAAATTATTCCGCCTGCTTATATTGAGGTTGGTAATTTTCGTGAGGGATTAGCACCAGTTCAAAAAAGTTATAAATGGGGATATATTAATAAAAAAGGCGAAATAGTCATTCCGATTATTTATGATGATGCAAAGCTTTTTTATAATGGATTAGCCAGAGTTAAAAAGGCTCTCAAAACCGGAGAGAAATATGGATATATAAACAAAACCGGAGAAGTAGTCATTCCTATTATTTATGATGAAGCAGAGAATTTTGAAGAGGAGCTCGTTAAAGTTGAAAAGAAAGGAAAATTTGGATATATCAACAAAAGTGGCGAAGCAATTATTCCAATTGTTTATGACCAGATTAACGATTTTTCAGAGGGCCTGGCTGTAGTTAAAAAATCTGAAAAATGGGGATATATCAACAAATCGGGGGAAAAAATTATCCCCCTCACTTACGATCATGCTAACAATTTTTCAGAAGGGCTAGCCTTGGTTATAAATGGACACAAAGGTGGATATATTGACAAAACCGGCAAAGAAATTATTTCCGATGACAGTATAAAAAATTCTTATCGTAAACAGATTCGTGACTTGAAAGACTTTACACGTGAAATTAGCAATTAATCTATAATCAACTTACGAACTTCATTATTCACCCTTACAAAATAAATGCCAGCAGTAGGTTCGTTTAAATTTATATCCAACTGCTCATTATTTCCTGCGGAGTTATAAACTACTTCTCCCAATGAATTAAATATTGTAACAGCATTTATTTGCTCTGAGGATCGTATTGTTATTTGGCCTGAAGAAGGATTTGGATACATTGTAAATTCCTGAGAATTGTTTTTGCTTTCTGCAATTCCAGTACAATTCAAAACATACACAGAATCCCTTGGCGATAGATTTGTACAGCCATTGATATCAGTATAACTATAGGTAATGATATTCCATCCAACAGAAGCAGATGAAGGATCAAATAAATTTCCAGTTACTGCGGTTCCGCTAAACACACCACCTATAGGGCTACCACTCAAAGAAAAACTTCCTGCACTAGCACATAACGTATCATTATTAGCCGGACTAATTGAAAAAGTGATCGCCGGCAAACTAAATACATTCATTTCAACACTGGCAGTATCAGAGCCGCATCCGTTCTTTACTATCAGCTCATATGTTATATGAGCTGTGGGATAAACAACTATATTACTAGTTGTTGCAGCCGTACTCCATAAATATGTTACAATATCACTTCCACCGGAAGTAAGCATCACTGAAGTACCCATACAAACAGTATCACCCGCACTTGCAGTAACCACAGGAACATTATTATGGACAAACATTAAATACGAAGTTGTATCAATGCAGCCATTAACATCTGTTCCAATAACCGAATAGGTAGCAGTTGTTGCCGGCATTACTTTTAATGTATCCTCCTGTGCTCCTCCCTCCCAAACATACATTGCACCACCCGATGCACGCAATATCGTTGAATCACCTGTACACAGTGCAAACCGATCTGCAGTAATATTCACAAGCGGAACAATTACAAAAACAAATTCAGTATATGGTTCGGAACAACCTGTTAATGTATCAATACCCCAAACAGTATAAGTTGTTGCCGCAAGAGGAGAAACCAATAATGTATCCCCCGTTGCCCCGGTACTCCACGAATAGACATCTGTACCTGAAGCACGTATTACAGTAGAAGCCCCATAACAAATATCATTATTATCTGTAACCACTGTAAACGAAGGAGTCGTTACTTCTGTTATTCTCAAACCTACAGCAGCAGAATCTTTACAGCCATTTACGTCTGTCTTCATTTGATTATAAACACCGGATCCTGAAACAGTGAATGTATTTAATGTTGCGCCGGGAATTTCAATTCCATTCTCATACCATTGTGATCCAATTCCACCCAATTCTCCTGTGAGAACAACATAACTCCCCTGGCAGACAAATGTATCACCGGATAACGCTACTACAGGGAGTGGTTTTATAGTGACAAAAAAATCTACAGCAGCCGTATCAACGTCACCATGTACATTTATCCAACAATTATATCTTCCGGTTAATGCCGGCAAATACATTTTGTTTGTTGCACCCGGGATATCGGTTCCATTATACGTCCATTGATAATTATCACCTATTAAACTTGCATGAACTAAACCAACAGAATCCTTTTCACAAAAAGTTGAGAGCCCCTGAATGCTTGCATGACTTTGATCAACATACACCCACCCTTTTACATTATTAATTGCGTTGTCATACGATTTACCTGAAGCAGTAATTCTGCCCAACGTATCAGCGATCCAGAAATTACCGGAGTCGTAATATCCGCTGATTAAAAATTTTCCATTACCTATATATAACATCGACTGCGGATAAAAAGGATTGACCGCACTTAACACCCCATTTGTATCATACCCTGCAAGCGATACCGCATTGGTTACCGGATTTATTTTATATAAACTATCTCCTGCCCAGCTATACAATTTTTGATTACTGTTACAATAACCAATAGCTGCACCCTGTCCCTGGTAATTTAAAATCCCGACCAACGTTAAAGCTGCATTAGAAGTATTGATCGTATATAAAGCCTGAGGCGTAAAAGACCCTTCATCTGTAACACCCCACAATTTATTATTGGCAAAGCTTAAACCAGAGATCCTTTCTGTAAGACTTCCGCTTAAAAGCGTATCAATGACAATGACCGTCCCTGTATTGATGTCAATTTTTCCCAGTAAACTTAGGCTTGCACCGTTGTTATATGTAAATACAGAATAATAATTATTAGCGTTATCCCTTGTTAAACCATAGGCATCCTCAAATGTTTCGCCCAAAGTTCCTTCAAGATGCAATTGAGCTAAAACATTAAAGTTAGCAGTATCAAGCACATAAAGTGTAGGATCAAAATCGGAGCCGGTTGTGATTACATTGGACTGAGCAAAAATGCCTCCTGCGGCAAAACAAAGACACAACTTTATGAGAATAAATTTCTTCATCTTATGCTTCATAAACAGAAGCCCGCAAAATTAACCAAGATTAATGAACAAGAGAAGAAATAACAGAAGATTAATACTACACCTTCCTGATGTGGAGAATCCCTAAAAAATCAAAACATCTTACAATAAGATATGTAATATCGAATTCATACCATTTTGAAGAGAACTTTGAGCGCCCGGGATGTTTATGATGATTATTGTGATAACCCTCCCCCATCATCAATACATCAATGGGCATAAGGTTAACAGAGGTATTATTTATACTAAAGTTTTTATATCCGAATTTATGTGCGTACCAATTAATGATCATTCCATGCAAAGGGCCAATAAAAAAATGAATGGGCAATAAAAGATACATCCACCATTGCGTAGCAAACATTATATAAAAAACAATATAAAAAGCCGCCCAGAATAAACGCATGGCCCATGAACCGGCGACCTCATCAAACCTGTTCCATGTGGGAATATTTTTTGTGAATTTTTCTTCAATGGGTTCTGCATTATAATAGACAGCAGTGTATACTTTATATGTTTTCCACATCATATCCACTACCGATCCCGAATGCTGCGGTGAATGCGGATCCTTTTCCGTATCCGCATATTCGTGATGAAGCCTGTGCAAAATACCATAAGCGCGGGCGCTTAAGTAGGAAGAGCCCTGGCATATCAATGTAAACACATAAAAAAAACGTTCCCAGAATTTATTCATCACAAACATATTATGCGCAGCATAACGATGCAGAAAAAAGGTCTGACAAAACAACGACAGGTACCAATGAAGAATAAAAAACCAAAATATGATCATATTACGTATATCAATCGGAATTAAAGATATAAAATCATTTGATGGGTGCATGACAAAATGTATGGTTATTTGTACCCTTCGAGAACCTCAGGGTACAACGAACATAAAAGTATAATATGCCGCACACATCATTGGATTGATTTTTCTATATTTACGTATACAATACACAACCGGTTTGAATCTGAAAAAAATACACCCGTACACAAGCGCCGCAGTTGTACTTGTATTACTTTCCGTACCCTTTTGGTTTGGAGGTTTTAGGATCGTACCCCTGCTACTTTCTCTTACTGCGTACTTTTTTTCTTTAAAAGAAGTTTCAAAATATACCAGCTTATACCAGTTTATTACCGTTTACACTTCCTCTATACTATCCGCAGTATACCTGGAATTTCCATTCGTGGAGTTTCCTTTTATGACCATTAGCATGCTTCTTGCTACATCTGCAACCATATTAAGGATAGTATTTTTCAAAAAATTTCTTTACACCGGCTATGCCTGGTTCGAACCGCTATTGGTTGGCCTTGCCATTATTATATTCTTAACTGGTAATTTTGTCCAGCCTGCCGGTTGGATGAACTGGACCTTTCCTATCCCACATTTATTCTTTGCATTTTTAATTGCACGTGGAATTGTAAAAGACAAAAAACAATTATCAGTACATGCTGTAAAAGGATACAAAGTAGCGATCAATTCTGCAGCGCCCGATTTTGAATTGACCGATCAGGATGGAGAAAAAACAAAACTGTCTACATTCCGTAACAAACGTCACATGCTCCTCATCTTTGTGCGCGGCGACTGGTGCCCGGGCTGTCACATGATGCTTCGCACTTATCAAAAGAACAGCCATCTTTTTAAAGAAAAAAATGTTTATGTCTTGGCCATTGGTCCTGATCCTGTTGGTGTGAACCGCGAAATGGTAACCAAGCTTAATCTCGACTTTAAAGTATTGGCCGATGAAAAACAACGTACCGCAATGAAATATGGTGTACAGTTGGAAGAATACGACAACGAATTTGCAGAAAGCTATGATGAAGGAATTCCACTTCCAGCGTCGTTCCTTGTTGATAAAAGCGGAGTTGTGCGTTACATATCACGACCTGACAAAGTTGGAGAATTCCTAAACCCCATGATGATCTTTTCTGTACTTGATAAAATTGAGCAAAGACCAGTGGAGGTGGCAATTCAACAGAGTGAAATTAAATTGGTGAGTCACTACGAAACAATTGTAGAACAGGCCAATGATGCCATATTGGTTATTGATATTGTTGACGGACGCATTCACCAGGCAAATGCAGAAGCTGCCAGAATGCTCGGTTACACAGAAGAAGAATTAACGAAGAAAAATTTATTTAATCTGTATGCTCCCGAGTTACTTGAATACAGCTCCCGAATTGTTGCGGACGCATGGGAAAAAAAAGGATTGATATGGGATGATATTCCATTTGTAAAAAAAGATGGAAACAAAATTCCGGTGGAATGCAGCGCAAAAGTTACAGCGTTTAAAGCAAGACCTTCTATTATCATTTATGCCAGGGATATAACCGAGCGCCTGAGAATGCAAAATGAAATATTGGAAAAGAAAAAGATCATTGAGAAAAAAAATAAAGATATTACCGATAGCATCAATTACGCAAAAGGAATTCAGAAAGCTATTTTCCCCAGGGAAACTGAATTCAGAAAATTATATCCGGAATCATTTATTCTTTTCAGACCCAAAGACATTGTAAGCGGAGATTTTTATTGGTTCCGTAAAAAAAACAATAAAATATTATTGGCCACTGCCGATTGTACTGGACATGGAGTTCCGGGAGCAATGATGTCGATGATAGGTAGTTCCATGCTTAATGAAATTGTAAGTGGCCCTGAAGATATTTCACCTGCAAAAGTATTGATGAGACTGCGCGAAAAGATTGTTCAAACATTTGTTGGTAACCAGGGGCGCAGCGATGGGATGGACATTACTTTTTGCCAGATAGATAAAGCAAAGATGGAACTGCAATATGCGGGAGCACTTAACCCTATCTGGATCGCGAGAGACGAGCAAATAACCGTTACAGAATGCGACCGCTTCCCCGTGGCCAACCAGGAAGATGCGATGAGTAAGGAATTTACAAATCATACCATAGAACTTAAAGCCGGAGATGCTATATATACTTTTACTGACGGTTATGCTGATCAGTTTGGAGGTAAGAATAAAACCAAATTCAAACCTAAATTATTAAGAGCGCTTGTACTTTCTATGCAACACGAAACTATGGAAGAGCAAAAAAATATTTTAGGGCAAACACTGGATGAGTGGAAGGGAGATACCGAACAGATAGATGATATTACTATGATTGGAATCCGTATTTAGGTTCAGTACTTATTTAAAAGTCTGAAAGTCACCACTTCCTTAAAAGATCTGCCTATGATTTTGCTTTCAAGCCAATTAACAAAATCAAAATAAGAAGTTATATTTCTTTCAAACGGATCTTCGAGCAATAATTCTATTTCTTTTTTTAATTCCCTAAACGCCGCGTTGCGAAGCTTTTGGGAAGTGATCCGCGCTGCCTTTTTTCTAAAAAACTCCAACACCAATGTCTCAAACTTATAATTGCGCTCCTTCTTTAGTAAATAACGATATGTTGATTTGATAGACGATTCAAGCAGTTCATGATCTTCCATCTCAAAATAAACAATCAGCTGTAATATTTTAGAGAAACAATAAACATCATCGCGGACATTCTGGGAAGCGAGATGAATAATTCTATTGATAAAATAATTTGCCGCCTTGTAATTACCGGTATATAAATTTATTTGCGCACAATAATAATAAATAAAAATCTCCGTTTGTTTATTGGGAGGGTTCATTTCATTCGCCCTCACCTTCTTCTCCAATTTCGATGCAAGCTTCATCCCATTTTCAAAATCATACGTTTCAATATAAAGATGGAGTTCCGTTTGAGGAATAAAATATTCCAGCTGACTTTTCACAAGATCATTCTCCTCTTTTATATTTTTTAATTTTTCGATAAATATTTTTAATTCATCGAATTTTTTCATTACCGAAAGTGAATTGAGATAGTTGTGGATAGCACCAATATAGCGGGCCGTATTCTCTTTTATTTCATGCGGATGTTTCTCAAAAAGCTCCACTGTTTTGCGTGTAAACAAATATCTTTTTTCTTCATCATTAATAAATCCATAGTAAGCAACATAGGTGGAGTAATAATAAAATAAAGCAGGATACGACAACGCTTTGCTTTCATCAGACAGTAATGGACCTGAAACTATTTTTTTTAATTCTTTTTTCTCTCCCCCTCTCCTGCTATGACCTGAGAGAATACGTTTCGAAAATATTGCGGAAGAAAAATATCTATAGTCGATGTAATTCCTGTATCGAATCATATACTCATTTATTTCCCGGTATATTTTTTCTATCCCTGATTCAAGACTCCCCTGTTCGGGCAAAAATTTCAGCAATTCATATTCCCAGAAAAGGAGTTCGATGTGTGAAGTGTGTTTTTCAAATTTTTCAGAAATCCGTTTCGCCTTTCTAACCTGCTTTAACGCCTGCAGGTACAATTTTTTTTTAAATAATATATCCGTTTGCCTGATCTGCTTTTTGATCCACTTATCGGCAGAATCATTTTCATGAAATGCATCGAGCGAATCCATTATTTTTTCATACAAACTACTCTTCAATAAATTTAATCGTGTGATATAACCCTTTCCTTCCTGAACTATCTTTTTTTCATCATACACATCTTGTTTAGAAATTGCGTCGAACAATTGAATATATTTTTTATCTCCTTGTTGTAAAGATGTGTTCAACCTGAAATAACGTTTCTCATTTTTCGTAAGCGATTTGATTAGAAAAAAAAGATCGGGAGAAGGATTCATGGCAGCCTGTATTTTATCAAAAATTAGCTAATGGGATAAAGATAATTATTTATTTATTAATGCATAAAAATTAATAAAAATGCATATTCCAATCATTCAAATACAAACAGGAATCATATAATTTAAACGCAATTGTTTTATTCTTTGCACATTATAATATATCTCTGTATATCCCATCAACAGCAGCTGAAAAAAACAATGCAGAATTTGAGACATCGCTTCAAAAAAATTAACGGCTCACGAATTGGGAAAAAACATAGTTGGGTTATTTTTTATTTTTTAATAATTCCTGTTATTTCTTTTTCGCAAAACAATCGTGTATGGGCAACTTACCTCGGAGGATCAATTGATGATTACGGAAGATGTGTTGCCTTAGACACCGCAGGAAATATTTATACAGCCGGTATAACTGCAAGCACAAACGGCATAGCTTCCGGAGGTTTTCAAAATAGTTTAAGCGGAGACTATGATGCATTTTTATCAAAATTTGATTCCAATGGTAATTTACTTTGGTCAACCTATTATGGCGGAACGTTATATGATCAGGCATATAGTGTTACTACCGATGTAGCAGGAAACGTATACTTAGCAGGATGGACTGCGAGTACCTCCGGAATAAGTTCAGGAGGATTTCAAAATATTTATGGCGGTGGTAATTACGATGCATTTCTTGTAAAATTCGATGCGAGTGGCAATCGGTTATGGGCAACTTATTATGGCGGCTTGTCTACAGAGTACGGTTACGACGTTGCAACGGATCCTTCGGGCAATGTTTACTTGTCAGGGTACACTTCAAGCGCAACCGGAATAGCATCAGGAGGTTTTCAAAATACATTTGGCGGAGACATTGACGCGTTCATTGTAAAATTCGATGCTTCAGGAAACCGCTTGTGGGCCAGCTATTATGGAGATATTGGCGTTGAAATTGGCTGGAGTGTTGCAACGGATCTCACTGGTAACGTTTACCTCGCGGGACAAACGAGCAGCAACTCAGCCATTTCATCAATGGGATTTCAAAATACGTTAGGAGGTATAAGCGATGGTTTCTTAGTAAAATTCGATCAGCTCGGAAACCGCTTGTGGGCTACCTACTATGGAGGAGCAGGAACTAACTACGGATATTGCGTAGCGACAGATGTTTCAGGAGACGTTTACCTTGCAGGAACAACAAGCAGTACCAGTAGCATCGCATCCGGAGGCCATCAAAATACTTATGGAGGCGGAGGCTTTGATGCTTACCTGGTAAAATTTTCGGGAAGCGGAACTCGTATTTGGGCTACCTACTATGGAGGATCAAGTTTTGAACACGGATATAGTATTGCTACTGACATTTGGAAAAACATATACTTAACAGGTTTTACAAACAGCGGAAACAATATTGCCTCCGGAGGATTTCAAAACGTAAATAGTGGTGGATGGGATGCATACTTAGTAAAATTTACCGATGCAGGCACACAACTTTGCGCTACTTTTTACGGAGGAAATGTAGACGAAGTTTGCCAGGGCGTAACAGTTGATAAATCGGGAAATGTATACCTGGCAGGACGCACGTATAGCACCAACAATATTTCCAGTGCCGGAGCTTTCCAGAACACTTTTAGCGGAGCGCTTGATGCATTCCTGGCAAAATTTACTTCTTGCTATTTACCGCTTAATGTTTCTGTAACGCCAACAACTATTAATTGCTTTTCTCAATGTAACGGCATCGCAATATCCACTCCCTCAGGAGGGCTTGGTGCATATTCTTATTCATGGAACACAACACCAACACAAACAACACAAAGCGCAACAGGACTTTGTGCAGGCTCGTATACGGTAACTGTAAACGATGATATACATAATGTTTTTACTACAGTTGTTATTATTACACAGCCGCCGCTGCTGACTTCAACTGTATCGGCAATTAACAATGTAAAATGTTTTGGAGACAGCAGTGGGAACGCAACAATAGCTGTTTCCGGGGGAACATCTTCCTATACTTATTTTTGGAATAATGGATCAACTCAATCATCCATATCTAATTTATCCGCTACAAATTATACCTGTGTAGTAACGGATGCAAACGGATGTAGTACTTCTTCATTAATAAATATTATGCAGCCGGCTGCGATCAACCTGGTTTTATCAAGCACCCCCTCTTCCTGTGGCAACAACAATGGAACAATAACAGCAGTGGCTTCAGGAGGTGTTCCAAATTATAACTACAATTGGAGTAATACACAATCTACCTTATCACAGTCAGGTTTGTCAGCAGGAATTTATTCATGCACTGTAACGGATGCAAATAATTGTACACAGAGTCAAGCAATTTCTATTACACAAACATCCTCAGTGATTGCAACGGCGACAAAAATTGCAAATGGAGGAAATACGCAACTTATTGCAACTGGCGGCGGAACATATCAATGGCTTCCTTCAACAGGATTAAGCTGCGACACTTGCTATGACCCAATTATTACATTATCTCAATCGACCGACTATTGCGTATTGGTTACCAATACCGAAGGTTGCTCAGACACTGCGTGTGTATCAATTGTTATAGAAAATAATTGTGGAGAATTATTTATTCCTAATGCGTTCTCTCCAAACAATGACGGAGAAAATGATGTTTTTATTGCAAGAGGAATAAACCCGGATTATTTTGCAATTATGATCTATAACAGGTGGGGAGAAATGGTGTTTGAAGCAAATACTATTTCTATAGAATGGGATGGAATTTTTAAAGGAAAATTTTCAGATACCGGAATTTACACCTACCATATTTCATATAGCTGTAATGGCCCGAAAATAAATAAAAACGGAAACATTTCTTTGATTAAATAATTATTGGGGTTTTTGAAATATATTTTGATTAAAATATTAATAATGGAATGGAGATAGTATGTATGTATAATGCTCGTAATTAACCAAAAAATCAACTATTAATACTAATTTATGTTAACTGAGATTAAGATAATTAAGCCACTTTATCTTGTTAAAACTGGCCCTGGAAAATAGATTTGATAAAACGCTATTCCCTGTGAAAAACATAACAAGCAAAACTCTCCTTCATATTTTCCTGGTGATCTCTATTTTGTTCACCACAACGGCCTTATCGGCACAAACCAACCTTACTCCATCAGACTCAAAAGAGACTCTATTACAAAATCACCTCCATCAAACATATTTCGTAAAAAACACAGGACAATTCGCCGATGTGAATGGCAACAATACGAACGAAATCCTTTACAAAAGTGAAGCGGCAGGAACAAATGTTTATATCCGCAAGCAAGGTTTCACTTATGTAAATTTTTCGGACGAAAAAAATTCAAACACATCCGAAACAAACGCATTCGATCAGGATGAAAAAAAATCATCATTCATAAACCTTCAACGTATTGATGTAGACTTTTTAAACAGCAATACAGAGCCAATCATAGAAGAAGGCATTCCTATGGCAGGATACTTTAACTACTATTTATCTCATTGTAAAAACGGAATTAACAATATTACAGGGTCAGAAAAATTAACTGTAAA
The DNA here is from genome assembly GCA_964593555.1 of uncultured Bacteroidia bacterium. Classification (GTDB taxonomy): domain Bacteria; phylum Bacteroidota; class Bacteroidia; order JAFLBG01; family JAFLBG01; genus CAZQIC01. Next base: position 14,387 of record CAZQIC010000111.1, read on the forward strand.
AAATATTTATAACAACATCGATCTAATTTACCATGGAGGAAAAACAAATGGGTTAAAATACGACATTGTGGTAAAGAGCGGCGGAGACCTTAACAAAATAGCGATGAAATATTCCGGTTGCGAAAAACTTGAATTGAACGAAGGAGCCTTAAAAATTTCTTCTTCCATTGGAAACGACATTACAGAATACATTCCAAAAGTATACCAGGTGATTGCCGGAAAAATAAAAGAAATTAAAACAGAATATACATTAGACCATGACAATACTATTCGTTTTAAGATGGAGTATTACAATAAAGCATACGACCTTATTATTGATCCTTGGGCAACTTATTTCGGTGGACCGTCAAAGGATTGTGGTTTAGGCATCACAAATGATCCAAACAATGGATCAGTATTTATTACTGGCTACTCACGTAGCATAGGATTACCTGTAACTCCGGGAGTTTATCAAATAGCTTGTGCCGGCCTTGATGATGCCTTCATAGCAAAGTTTGATGTAGATGGCGTTTTCCAATGGGCCACCTATTTTGGTGGAGGCGGCACCGATAACGGTGACGGTATTGCAGCTGATGCTCTGGGAAATGTGATCATAACAGGTTATACAAAGTCCGGCTTAGCAAGCCCATTACCAATAACAACAGGAGCATTTCAAACACGACTTTCTTCGGCAGGTTTAGAAGATGCATTTTTAGCCAAGTTCAACACTTCAGGAAATTTAGTATGGAGTACCTATTATGGTGGTACCGGTGACGATCACGGCTATGCCATTGCTGTACAAAACAATGATATTGTTTTTACAGGTTCAACAAAATCAAACGGAACATTTCCTGTAAACCCAGGATGTTTTCAAGGCACATTCGGCGGAGGAACATCAGATGCTTTTCTTATAAAATTCGGAGCCGCAGGAAACAGAATCTTTGGTACCTATTTTGGTGGAACAGGAAACGATGTTGGATATGGAATTAATACAAACTCATCCAACATTGTAATTGCGGGAGAAACGTCAGGCACATTGCCCGGACCAAGTGTCCCCTCTTTATTAAATGCCGTCGGCATATCGAGAAATGCGTTCATCTCTAAATTCAACTCAACTGGCACTCCTGTATGGAGTACTGTACAAGGCGGATCGAACATTGATATGTTCAAAGGGCCGGCATTCGACAGCAACAATAATATCATTGTAGCAGGCTTAGCCTACTCCAACAACTTCCCTGTTTTAAATGGAAGTCAAATGCTGTTTGGTGGCGGAGCAACAGATGCTGTTGTTGTAAAATTTGATCCAAACGGAACAACATTATGGTCCACTTTTTTTGGCGGAACAATGGAAGAAGAAGGTTTTGATATTGAAATTGATGCGTATGATAATATCATTGTAGCCGGAGATACCTATAGCGACACTTCGGTATTGTTCAAAGCCTCAACATGTGCACCAATAAAAAAAAGAACAGCGACTGAAAATCAGTATATCAGTAAATATTATCCTAACGGAACAGTAATTTGTATGGGCTATGTGGGAGGTGGGGGACACAACGATTTATTCAGAGCAGGGATGATGAGTTTTTATAATGGAAAAATAAATATTGTTATTTCTGCAGCTGATAACTATCCAACAACAGTCGGCGCTTATGACAGAACATATAACGGCGGCCCTATCTCAGCAGCATCGCCTTCATTGAACTGGATAGATGAAGATGCTGCAGTTGTACAAATGTGCGCAAACGTTTGCGGTGTAACAAAACCACCGGTCGATTTTGTCGCAAGCCAAACTACTGTATGCAGAGGGCAAGTAATCGACTTCACCGATATTACCAATATCTGTGATACATCCGGAGCAACTTATAACTGGAGCTTCCAGGGAGCAAACACAACAACTTCAACAGTACATAATCCAACAGGAATTTTGTATAACACATCAGGAATATATCCTGTAAAACTTGTGATCCATAGTATGTGTGGTGATGATTCGTTAATTAAAAACTCCTACATTACTGTGAATGGCCCGGACATAACTATAAATAATTTTAAGGGAGGTTCTATTAATTGATTTTAACAAATGTAACCGTATTTTTTTTTAG
>CAZQIC010000112.1:0-16290 GCA_964593555.1 uncultured Bacteroidia bacterium
ATACGATTTTATTAGATTGTTTTTAACATTCTATTTTTAGAACTCCCCTTAAATGGATTTCAAAATACTTTAGGAGGACAACAAGATGCCTTTCTTGTAAAGTTTGATGCTGCCGGTAATCGCCAATGGGCGACTTATTTTGGAGGAACGGGAAACGAATTCGCTTTAAGCCTAGCCACAGATGCCGTTGGAAATGTTTATATGTCAGGACGAACAGATAGTCCAAACAATATAGCTTCAGGAGGATTTCAGAATACAATTGGGGGAAGCTTAGATGCCTACCTTGTTAAATTTGATGGATCAACGGGCAATCTCGTTTGGTCTACTTATTATGGAGGAACCGGTGATGACGACGGCTATGTAGCAACTGATCTTTTAGGGAATGTTTTTTTAGCAGGCCGTACAGATAGCCCAACAGGAATATCGTCAGGCGGATTTCAAAATAATATTGGTGGATTAAACGATGCATTTCTTGTAAAATTTAATGCACTAACAGGTGCGCGTATCTGGGCTTCCTACTATGGCGATACCGGATATGATACTGGCTATGGCGTTGCAACAGATAATTCCGGGAATGCATATGTTGTTGGTGTTACCTATAGTTCAAGCAATATTTCATTAGGAGGATTTCAAAACACGAATGGAGGTAATGGTGATGCATATCTGGTGAAATTCGATGGAGTTACAGGTAATCGTTCTTGGGCAACTTACTATGGTGCATTGGGATCTGATCTCGGCTTAGATGTCGCTGCTGATGCTTTTGGAAATGTTTACATGGCAGGCATTGCAGGGTCTGGTTCTACAACACTTGCATCGGGAGGTTTTCAGAATACTATAGGCAGTGGACCATATGATGACCTATTCCTCGTGAAATTTAATGCGCTTACAGGCACACGCTCTTGGGCTACTTACTATGGTGGAGCATTCATGGGTGCTCAAGAAGGTAAAGAAGAAAGGGCCAGTATTGCGATCGATCCATGCGGCAATGTATACCTAGCAGGTGATATTTATAGCCACAATATGGCTCACCTTGGTTTTCAAAATACGTTAAACGGCTCGGAAAATACATTTGTTGTAAAGTTCGATCCCTCCGGAAATCGTGTATGCGCAACCTATTATGGAGAGTGGCATGAAGAAATTGGAAGGGTTGCAGTTGATAAAGCAGGCGATGTTTACATAGCAGCACAATCACAAAATTTCGGCCCCGGAAATCTTGCATACGGAGGGTTTCAGAATTCTATTGCCGGAGGAGCCGGTGCGGATGCCATTCTTGTAAAAATTTCCAATGCCCTTAGTGTAGGAAATACAAATGTCAGTTGCCATGGCAATTGTGTAGGTACCGCTACTGTTACCCCTCAAGGTTGCGGCCCATACATTTATTCCTGGAATACAATACCTGCTCAAACTACTCAAGTGGCAACAGGCCTTTGTGCCGGCAGCTACACTGTATCAGTTACTAATTCAGTTGGTGTAATAACTACCGAAACGGTTAGCATAGCACAGCCATCAGCATCATTGTCTTCAACAGTAACAACAACTAATGTAAAATGTAACAACGAGTGCAACGGAAGCGTAACCCTAAATGCATCAGGTGGTACAATTGGTTATGCATATAGTTGGAATACAGTTTCATCTCAAACAACAGCTAACGCTACCGGACTTTGCGCCGGAAATTACACTTGTACAATCACTGACGGGAACCTATGCCTACAAACACAAACGGTATCAATAGCACAACCTTCATTATTAACTGCAACTGCTGTACCAACCACAACTATTTTATGCAATGGAGGCACAGCATCAGCGACAATTAATGTTGGGGGCGGCACAGGTCCTTATGCTTATTCATGGAATAACAACTCAACCAATATTTCTGTTACAGGCCTTGGCGTTAACTCCTATACTTGCTTGATAACTGATCTTAATAATTGTGTAACAACTACAACAATTTCTTTTACTCAACCTACTCCTTTAACATTAACGCCAAACTTGACAACGAATGTATTGTGCAACGGAGGAAATACCGGAAGTGCAAGCGTAATACCTGGCGGAGGAACCAATCCTTACAACTATAGTTGGTCTTTATCCGGGGGAACAAACAATCCTGCCACTGGATTAGCAGCAGGGACTTATACCGTTACTGTTACTGACAAGAATAATTGCGTACAAACAAATACGATCTCAATTACAGAAACCTCTGCCATTATTATTAATCACACTTCGAACCCCGACACTTGCTCCAATGGGCTTGGCAGCGCATCTGTTATTGTAGGCGGTGGGGCCGGTATTTTTTCTTACTCATGGAGCAATGGAAATACCAATACCATCAATACGGCTTTATCATCAGGCAAATATAACATTGTAATAACCGACTTAAACAATTGCACTAAATCCGAAATCGTGGTCATTGCCAATTTGGTTGGCCCTACCGCGGATGCAGGATCGTATATAAGTATTAATAAAGGAGATCAAACCATCTTAAACGGAAGTGGTGGTATAAGTTATTCCTGGTCACCCGAAGGAAGTTTGAGCTGCAGTACCTGTGCCAGTCCAACTGCCAGCCCAACACAAACTACCACTTATATTCTTGTAGTCACAGACGCGAATGGGTGTACCTCAAGCGACAGCATTACAGTGAATGTAAAAACAGAATGTGGAGATGTTTTTATACCTAATGCTTTTTCTCCTAACGGCGATGGAGAAAATGATATCCTTAAGATCTTTGTGGACGAAACCTGCATAAAAAAAATTCACCTCATAATATTTGATCGTTGGGGTGAAACAGTTTTTGAAACTAACGATCAAAACGGGTATTGGAACGGAATATTTAAAGGAAAACAAATGGACACCGATGTTTATTTTTACACACTAATTGTTGAACAAGCTTTAGCCAATTCCATTATCAAAAAAGGAAATATTAATCTTATTAGATAATTCGTACATATTTTGTTTTTATCTTTCGGCATCAATAGAACCGATGACTGAAGTTTTTTTGCACTATCTATGGCAATTTAAATTATTTAAAACAGATATCCTTAACCTTATAACGGGAGAAAATATAGAAATAATAAAATCTGGGGAACACAACCCAAATGCAGGCCCCGATTTTTTTAATGCCCGTATCAAAATAGGCAACACAATTTGGGCGGGAAATGTGGAAATACACATTAATACTTCTGATTGGAACCTTCACAAACACTCGTCCGATAAAGCTTATGACAACATAATTTTGCACGTTGTTTATAACCATGATGAAACATTGCTTGACAAAAAGGGGAATGTAATTCCAACACTTGAATTAAAAAAACTCATTAACCCCAATACGTTCAGTCTCTATTCCGGTTTAAAAGCTTCGAGAGCAAAGATCCCCTGTGAGAAAAATTTTAAAGATGTAAATGATTTTATTGTAAATGGATGGCTAGAAAGAATTTTATTACAAAGACTTGAAAGAAAAACAGAATCGATAACAAACAACTTAAACAAAACAAAAAGTAACTGGGAGGAAATATTTTATATTTTTCTTTCACGCAGTCTTGGTTTTGGTATTAATGCTGAGCCAATGGAACTGCTTGCAAAATCTATTCCGCTATCGGTATTAAATAAACACAAAAGCAATTTAACTCAAATTGAAGCACTTTTGTTTGGACAAAGCGGCTTATTGGAAAACGAAGTGAAAGATGAATATCACAATTCATTAAAAAAAGAATACGGATTTTTAAGAAAAAAATATTCTCTCAACCCTTTGCCAGCGCACCTCTGGAAATTCCTGCGTCTGAGGCCGGCGAACTTCCCTACTATTCGTATTGCACAGCTTAGTAATATACTTTTCAAACAAAATAATTTATTCGCGAAAGTGATTGAGGCAAATTCTATTGAACAGTTAATTGAAATGCTTGAGATCGGTACTTCTGAATATTGGCAAACACATTATAATTTCAAAAAAGCCTCTGCAACTAAAACAAAAAAACTTGGACTCAATGGTATTCACCAGATCATTATTAACTGCATTGTACCATTGGTTTTTATTTATGGCAAACAACGCGACTCTGCTGATTTATGCGATAAAGCATTAGGCTGGCTCGAACAATGTCCACCAGAAAAAAACAGTATAATAAGTTTATGGGAAACACTGGGAGCACAATGTGACAATGCCTGGCAATCGCAAGGCTACCTGGAGTTAAAAAAGGAATATTGCGATAAGAAACATTGTCTTAAATGTGCCATTGGAAACAGTTTGCTCAAAAAGCAGTAACTTAGTCATTGTGCTGAATATTATACGAAATATAAGAGACTGGTTTGAGAAACATGCCTTTGGTGTTTGCTCATGGTGGGGAAAAAAATTGGGAATAAAACCCAACACGATCAGGATGTATTTTATTTACCTTACTTTTTTTACTGTTGGGTCACCAATACTTATTTATTTCATAATGGCATTTATTCTTGAACACAAAAAATATTTTAAAATTGGCCGAAGAAAAAGGCCAAGTGTTTGGGATCTTTAAACTTATTGACCGTGCAAAAAAAGAAAATACTTATTACCGGATCCAATGGTTTACTTGGACAGAAAATAATTTACAATTTATTAAAACGAGGTAATGCTCACATCATTGCAACTTCTAAGGGTGAAAATCGTCTGAAAGAAAAAAAAGGTTATATCTACGAGTCGCTTGATATTACTAATAAAGCAGAGGTGGAAGAAATAATAAAAAAACATTCTCCTGATTGTGTGATCAATACTGCCGCTATGACGAATGTGGATACATGTGAAACACAACGGAAGGAATGTTGGGCGCTGAATGTTACTGCGGTGGAAAACATTGTAGAGGCTTTGGAAAATAATCCCTTACCCAGAGAAAAAGAAATTACCGGTTTTGGAACTCCTCGCCTTATCCATCTTTCCACCGATTTTATTTTCGATGGTACATCAGGACCATACAATGAAAAAGCTGTTCCCAATCCACTGAGCTATTACGCGCTATCAAAAAACGAAAGTGAAAAAGTGGTATTTTGTTCCCAGCTAAAATGGGCCATTGCAAGAACAATGCTTGTTTATGGTGTGGTGGACAATATGAGCCGAAGTAATATTGTGCTTTGGGCAAAGGATATTTTAAGTAAAGGGCATAAAATTAATGCTGTCGATGATCAGTTCCGCACCCCTACTCTTGCAGAAGATCTTGCAGAAGGTTGTATTCTCATTATTGAAAAAGAAGTGGAAGGGATTTATAATATTTCCGGAAAAGATTTTATGAGCATTCTTGAACTTGTTTATAAAGCTGCCGACTTCTGGAAGCTAGATAAATTACTTATTACTCCTTCTAAATCGAGTTCATTGAATCAGCCTGCAAAGCGCCCGCCACGCACAGGTTTTATAATTGACAAAGCAATACAAACGCTTGAATATAACCCACATTCTTTTGAAGAAGGGTTGGCTGTTGTTGACAAACAATTTAAAGAACAGTCCTGATTTAGCTCCTCCTCTTTTTAGTATTCTATCAAAAGCAACCATTGCTTTATCCGGCGTCTTTAGAATAAATCAAACCCATGGACGCGAAAAAAATGACAGATCTTATCGTCTTGATTGCAGCATTTGTTTTATTTTTTGCAGGAGTATTCTTATACGGATAAAAATAGTCTATAAATGAAAAAAATATTCTTGGCCTATATAGGTTATTGCTCCGGCAAAGTAGCCCAAAGCAGCCAGCCATGATATTTTTTTTAGATACCACATAAAATCTATTTTTTCAATTCCCATAGCTGCCACCCCGGCAGCTGACCCAATAACTAAAATACTGCCTCCCGTTCCGGCACAATAAGCAAGGAATTCCCATAAATAATCATCAATAGGATAAACCGACAGATCGTACATACCCATCGATGCTGCAACTAAGGGTACGTTGTCAACGATCGCTGACAAAATACCGATGCTCAGCACAATGATATTGATGTCTTTTATTTTTTCATTCATTATGTCCGCAAGTTGAGCCAAATGCCCCATTGATTGTAATGCCGAAATAGCTAATAAAATACCCAGGAAAAAAAGTATACTTGGAACATCGATCTTTTGCAAAGCACTTACAACAGTAAGCGAATTCCGTTCTTCGGTATTTTTTTTACTATGAATTAATTCCGTTACTACCCACAAAACTCCCAAACCAAAAAGTATTCCCATAAAGGGAGGTAAATGTGTTATTGTTTTGAATACAGGTACAAACAGCAATGAACCAAGTCCAAGCCAGAATATAATCATCCTCTCCTTTTTTGTTGTAACATATCCATTATCTAAAGAGGCAAGCGTGACAATACTCCCCTTCATAAAGCGAGACATTAAAACCAATGGCACAATTAAACATACAATACTTGGGAGAATAAGTTTTACAATAATATTAGGCGCGCTCACCTGTCCCCCTATCCATAACATTGTTGTGGTAACATCACCAATTGGAGACCAAGCACCGCCCGCATTTGCCGCAATAATTATGATTCCGCAATATAATAATTTGTCATTTTTTTCATCAGTAAGTTTTCTTACAAGAGAAACCATTACAATTGCTGTGGTAAGATTATCAAGTACAGCGGAAAGAAAAAATGAAATACAACCTAAGATCCATAATAGCTTCCTCTTGTTTGTTGTCGTGATAAGATTTGTTATTACATCAAAGCCGCCATGTGCATCTATCAATTCTACAATGGTCATAGCTCCCATTAAAAAGAAAAGTATCCCGGAAAGATCACCTAAGTGTTCAACCAATTTTTCGGAAATGGAATGAGCCTCATCAATTCCACTCATTATGTAAACGGTCCAGCACAACACACCCGTGAGCAAAGCGCTTGCTGCCTTATTAATATTTAGCTTATGCTCAAAAGCAATAAGTAAATAACCTAGCACAAAAATAATTACGACTAAAATGGACATCAGGATTCAAAGATAGACGATAAAAACTTTCATTAAAAAATAAAATTTCCTTTTCATTATAGTTAACTTAGTACCACCCGTAATTATGAAAAAACACTTTTTTATATATGAGCGTCCCATAGAATGGATGCATAAGAAGCTTTCAAAAAATCAGTTCCTTATTTTTTCAAGCGCACTGGTTGGCTTTTCGGCGGGGCTTGCAGCGGTAATTCTAAAAACATTCGTTCATTACATTCATATTTTACTTACCAAAAATCACAACATACCATTTCAATACTATTTATACCTGGCATTTCCCCTTATTGGAATTTTAATTACAGTATGGTATGTGAAAAAATTTCGCAAAAACAGACTGGGTAGAGGAACAGCCAATGTGCTTTATGCTATTGCAAAAAAATCAAGTTTTCTTCCGAAAGATCAAATGTATTCACACATACTTACCAGCGGAATAACTGTGGGTTTCGGTGGCTCGGCTGGATTAGAATCCCCGATTGTTACAACCGGCGCTGCCATTGGATCAAATTTTTCAAAAACATATCATATACCATATAAGGATAGAACACTTTTATTGGCCGCCGGAGCCGCAGCTGGTATCGGAGCCGCCTTTAATGCTCCTATCGCAGGGGTTCTTTTTGCATTAGAAGTATTACTGATGGATATTTCCATTTCTGCTTTTACACCATTGATCATTGCGGCTGCAATGGGCGCATTGTGTTCGAAAATAATATTAGACGAAAATATTCTATTGTCATTTCACCTCCAGCAGGCATTTAATTATAGTCATGTGCATTTATACATTGCTCTTGGATTATTGGCAGGTGTTTGTTCGCTGTATTATGCAAAAACCTATTTAGGTATAGAAAAAGCACTTAAACCATTTCATGAAAAAAAATACATGAAGGCAATTATCGCCGGCCTTGCGCTTATGGTTATCATATTGTTTTTTCCCGCCCTGTTTGGAGAAGGATACGATACAGTAAAAGAACTTTCACTTTTACAACCAGAAAAGCTTTTTCAAAATTCTTTTTTTTATCAATTCGTTAATTACCCTTGGATACTATTGTTTTTCATCTTACTCTTGATTCCTTTAAAGGCAATTGCTGCGTCACTAACTATTAATGGTGGTGGAAACGGCGGAAATTTTGCTCCTTCCCTCTTCGTCGGGGCTTGCCTCGGTTTTGTTTTTTCTAATGCTATTAATCTCTCAGGAATAACAACGGTTTCAGTAAGTAACTTCACCATTGTTGGCATGGCAGGATCATTGACCGGAATTTTTTATGCCCCGCTTACAGGTATATTTCTTATCGCTGAAATAACCGGAGGATACGAATTGATGATACCATTGATGATCGTTTCTGCAATAAGCTACGCTACAGTGAGGTATTTTGAGCCGTACTCAATGGACATAAAGAAAATGGCTAAGAAAGGAAAGATACTTACGAGAGATAAGGATAAAAATATTTTATCTGTGATTAAGATTCACGCACTTATTGAAAAAAACTTTCAACAAATTAATCCGGAATTAACATTAGGTGAATTGGTAAAAGTCATTGCCAATTCAACGCGCAATATTTTTCCTGTAGTTAATGAATCGGGGAATCTTGAAGGTATTGTATTGCTTGATAATATAAGGGACATCATGTTCCGGCAGGAATTATATGATTCAACACTTGTTAAACAGGTAATGCGTAAACCTGCCGAAATAGTAAATATCGATGAGGATATGTATTCGATAATGAAAAAGTTTGATGAAACTGCCGCATGGAATCTTCCAGTACTCGAAAACGGAAAATACATTGGCTTCCTTTCCAAATCAAATATTTTTACCGAATACCGTAAAAAACTAATCCGAAGTACTAAAGAATGAACACTTTGTTAGTGCAAGTAAAAAACTTATATATTTGAATTCCCTTTAAACTAAAAAAAATAAAGCATGTCTTTAATCTGGAGAAAAAAATCACTCGATAAATTAATTTCAGAAGCCGATGATTCTGAAAAGGGTCTTAAAAGAACACTTACCGCTGGAGCCCTTATTGCATTGGGTATTGGTGCCATCATTGGTGCCGGACTTTTTGTAAGAACAGCAGCGGCGGCGGCAAATCACGCAGGACCATCGGTTACATTAGCATTTGTGGTGGCAGGAATTGGCTGTGCATTAGCTGGATTATGTTATGCGGAATTTGCATCAATGATCCCTATCGCTGGAAGTGCTTATACATATAGTTATGCAACAATGGGCGAAATGGTAGCATGGATTATTGGATGGGATCTTATTCTTGAATATGCTATTGGTGCAGCAACGGTGAGTATTGCCTGGAGTGAGTACCTGAATAAATTGCTCGGGTATGTGGGTATGCATATACCTTATGAATGGAGCCACTCCCCTTTTGAATCTCTCAAAGATGCTTCGGGACAAGTTACAGCGCATGGCATGATGAATATTCCGGCGCTATTTATTGTTTTTGTTTTAACTCTTCTTCTTATAAGAGGTATGAGAGAATCCGCTTTTGTAAATAACCTTATCGTTATAGCAAAAGTGGCGATAGTTATTTTGGTAATTATTTTTGGTTGGGCTTTTATCAATCCTTTAAATCATACTCCTTTTATACCTGAGCCTACTACCTATACCGACAGTCAGGGAGTGGATCATAATTTTGGAGGGATAATGGGAATCTTAGGAGCGGCGGGTGTTGTATTCTTTGCATTTATTGGTTTTGATGCTGTATCAACAGCAGCGCAGGAAGCAAAAAATCCAAAAAAGGATATGCCAATAGGTATCTTAGGATCATTAGCCATTTGCACTGTACTTTATATTTTATTCGCTTATGTTTTAACCGGAATTGCCGGAGTCGAAGATTTTAGAAATTCAGGCAGGGAAGCATCCGTCTCATATGCTATTCAAACATATATGACTGGCTTTGGATGGCTGGCTAAATTGGTGACAGTAGCGATACTTGCAGGATTCTCCTCCGTAATTCTTGTAATGCTTATGGGACAATCAAGAGTATTTTATTCCATGAGTAAGGATGGTTTAATTCCAAAATCTCTTTCTGATCTTCATCCTAAACACAGAACTCCTCATAAAGCAAATTGGATAATTTTTATTTTCGTAGGATTGTTTGCTGCATTCGTTCCCGGTGATATTGCAGGCGACATGACAAGCATCGGAACACTCTTTGCGTTTATTTTGGTTTGTGCCGGAGTGTGGATCATGAGAGTCAAACGTCCTGATATACAAAGACAGTTTAAAACGCCACTTGTTCCTCTGGTTCCAATATTAGGAATAATTGTTTGTGGTGCTATGATCTATGGACTTGGTTGGACAAACTGGTTAAGATTGTTGGTTTGGATGGTGATAGGCTTTATTATCTATTTTGCGTATAGCATAAAGAAGAGCAAACTTAATAATCCGGATAAATAAATTTTTTCTAATCCTTTAAAGGGCGGTTTATCCGCCCTTTATTCGTGAGACTTATATTTATTTTTGAGAAATGTTTAGTCGAACAATCCCGCCTTGCGGAAGGTATAACCAAAATTTTTCACAGATTTTATACCTGTGATTTTTTAAAGATGTCGCAGGAAAAACATACAGAGTTAAAAAGAAGTTTAAGTCTTACAGACGCAACAATGATCGTTGCCGGATCTATGATAGGTTCCGGTATTTTTATTGTCACAACGTTCATGGCTCGCGATATTGGTTCGTCAGGATACATTTTATTGTTGTGGTTAATTACAGGGCTTATAACACTTGCTGCTGCATTGAGTTATGGAGAGTTGGCCGGCATGATGCCCTTCGCAGGCGGACAGTATGTTTATTTGCAACGAGCTTTCGGACCACTGATTTCTTTTCTTTATGGCTGGACAGTTTTTACTGTTATACAAACCGGTGTTATTGCTGCTGTCGCAGTTGCTTTCGCCAAATACTCATCGGTTTTTATTCCAGCTCTTAACAACGTAATATTTTCCATTGGTAAATTTTCTGTTTCCTATGCGCAGCTATTTGCGATAGCAAGTATTGTATTGCTTACTTATATAAATAGCAGAGGAGTAAAAAATGGGAAAATAATTCAGCTAGTATTTACATCAGCAAAACTTGTTGCGCTTTTTGGATTAATAGCTCTTGGGATTTATTTCGGTCTCAACTCCGGCATCCTAAAACAAAATTTCACTGATGCATGGCATGCATATAAAACTATTAATACTAAAGGTGTTATTACAACAGAAACGCTTACAGGTCTTGCACTCGCAGGTGCAATGGGCGCAACCATAATCTATTCTTTATTTTCAAGTGATGCATGGAACAATGTAACATTCATTGCGGGAGAGATCAATGATCCTAAAAAAAATGTTCCTAAAAGTTTATTCTTCGGTACATTAATAGTTACAATAATTTATATTCTTGCCAATGTCGCCTATATGGCGCTGCTTCCAATTCATGGTAGTATAGGTGTAACAGATGTTATGGGCCAAGGAATACAGTTCGCTAGCAATGATCGTGTAGGTACTGCAGCAGCATACACTATTTTTGGTGCATCTGCTTCATTCATAATGGCTGCACTTATTATGGTATCCACATTTGGATGTAACAACGGACTTATACTTTCCGGTTCAAGACTTTTCTATGCGATGGCGAAAGATGATTTGTTCTTTAAGAAAGCCGCGACACTTAATAATAGAGATGTTCCGGGTTATGCACTAACATTGCAATGCATCTGGGCATGTTTACTTTGTCTCTCAGGGAAATACAACGACCTCGTTGAGTATTCTACTTTTGCGGCGCTTATTTTTTACATTATAACCATTTTAGGAATATTTGTGCTGCGTAAAAAGGAACCCGATACTGAAAGGCCATACAAAGCATTCGGATATCCAGTAATTCCAGCACTTTATATTTTAGTGGTAATTGCAATCTGTATCGATCTTTTATGTTACAAAACAGAAAGCACAGGAGCGGGCTTACTGATTGTACTTATAGGCATTCCTGTTTATTACCTGATTAATAAAAAAACGACTGTCACCTCCGCTTGAAAAATTTCATCCGAGAATATTTTACTTTTAATACCCGCGAAAAAAGGGGGCTTATTGTACTTACATCCATAATTGTTTTACTTCTGCTCGTACTCTTATTCCAGGAAAAATTTATTTCTCCCGAGGCTCCTACTGATCTTAAAGAATTCGAAGCTAAAATAGAAAAAGCAACCTCCTTCGAAAATGATTCAACAGAAGAAAAAATAATACCGTCAACTTTAAACCGGGAACCTGAAACCTTAAACCTTTTTCCTTTCGACCCCAATACAATAACCGAGAAAGAATGGCAATTACTTGGATTAACCAATAAGCAGATCAAAACTGTTTTCAATTATAAAAACAAAGGCGGAAAGTTTTTCAAAAAAGAAGACCTCAAAAAAATTTATGGATTATCAGAAAACGATTACAAAAAACTGGAACCATATATTCAAATTATTTCTTCTCCTCCTTCCCCTTTTGGGGGAAGGACTGAGGATGGGGGCCTGATCGAATTAAATTCCGCTGACTCATCATCGCTTGTAAGCTTAAAAGGTATCGGCCCTTCATTCACCAACAGAATAATTAAATACAGAAATTTATTGGGAGGCTTTTATAAAAAAGAACAATTACTGGAAGTATATGGCTTCACAGAAGAAATGCTAAATAATATTTCTAACAAAATTGAAGTAGACAATGAAAAAATAAATGTGATCAATATAAATTCTGCAGGAATGGATCAACTCAAAAAACATCCTTACATAAAAGGTAATAATGCTAAGTTAATTGTCAATTACAGAGCTGCGCATGGCAATTACAATAATGTTAACGAAATAAAAAACATTAAAGTAATTAACGACAGCATCTTCAATCGCATGTCATTTTATTTAACGACGAACTAAGAACTATAAACGCTGAACTAAATAAATGCTGGAACAAAAAATAAAATCCATTATCCGTAACATTCCCGACTTTCCAAAACAGGGAATAAACTTTAAAGACATTACCCCTGTTCTCAAAGATTCCACTCTCTGCAATGAGATCGCGAATTCAATGGCCGAATTTTGGTCCAAAGAAAACATTGATATAATCGTTGGCATTGAGAGCCGTGGATTTTTATTCGGTTTTCGTTTAGCAGGATTATTAAATCTTCCATTTGTATTAATAAGAAAACCAGGGAAACTTCCATATCAAAAAATATCTTATTCCTACGAACTTGAATACGGAACATCTGTTATCGAATTACAAAAAGAAGACGTCCCCAAAAACTCCAATGTGTTAATTCATGATGATCTGCTTGCTACTGCAGGCACTGCAATTGCCGCTTGTGAATTAATCCAGCAAGAAGGCGGGAAAATTGCAGGCATGTCTTTTCTAATTGAATTGGATTTTTTACAAGGCCGTAAAAAACTCGAAAAATATTCATCTAAAATCAGTAGCTTAGCGAGATACGAATAATGAACGAACATAATTGTTGAATTCCAATACCATTCCCCTATGGCCACATTAACGCAAGAAGGCACAAGCATTAACTTCAGTCTCAACGAAAATCAGCTGATGATTGCTGATATGATAAAGAAATTTGCGGAAGAAAACATTCGCCCAAAATTCATGGAATGGGATGAGACTCAGGAATTCCCTGTAGAAGTTTTTAAAAAACTGGGCGACCTTGGTTTAATGGGAGTATTAGTACCGGAAGAATATGGCGGAAGCGGCTTTTCATACTTTGAGTATGTAACTGTGATATCAGAGATCGCAAAAGTATGCGGTTCAATTGGACTTTCGGTAGCCGCCCACAATTCACTTTGCACGGGGCATATTTTATATTTTGGTAACGAACAACAAAAGAAAAAATATTTACCAAAGCTTGCTACCGCTGAATGGATTGGTGCATGGGGTCTTACAGAAGTAGGTACAGGATCCGATGCCGGTGGAATGATGACAACTGCAGTGAAGGACGGAGATCATTATGTACTTAACGGATCTAAGAATTTTATCACTCATGGTAAATCAGGAAACGTAGCTGTTGTAATTGCACGTACAGGTGCAAAAGGAGATTCCCATGGAATGTCCGCTTTTATAATTGAAAAAGGTACGCCGGGATTTTCATCAGGAAGAAAAGAAAACAAATTGGGGATGCGTGCTTCCGAAACAACCGAATTGATTTTCGAAAATTGCAGGGTACATAAAGATCAATTAATGGGTGTCGAAGGAGATGGATTTATTCAGGCAATGAAAGTTCTTGACGGTGGTCGTATTTCTATTGCAGCACTATCGCTAGGCATTGCAAAAGGAGCCTTTGAAGCATCAGTAAAATACGCTAAAGAAAGGGAACAGTTTGGTAAACCTATTGGCCAGTTCCAGGGAATTGCTTTTAAGCTTGCAGATATGGCAACGAAAATTGAGGCTTCTGAACTTCTCATTTACAAGGCGGCAGACCTTAAGAACAGGGGACAAAAAATGACCAAAGAAGGCGCTTTCGCAAAATATTATGCTTCTGAGGTATCCGTACAGGTATCAACAGATGCTGTTCAAATATTCGGTGGATATGGTTACACAAAGGACTTCCCAGTAGAGAAATTTTACCGCGATTCCAAGCTATGTACCATTGGTGAAGGAACATCAGAAATTCAAAAATTAGTGATCGCCCGCGAACTACTAAAATAATTTGTTTTTAAATCAATATTTCCTATATTTGCAACCCAAATTAAGATAAAATGATAATTGTACCGGTAAAAGAAGGCGAATCAATTGAGAAAGCGCTAAAAAAATTCAAAAAGAAATTTGAAAAAACTGGAGTTGTAAAACAATTAAGGGAACGTCAAAAGTTCACCAAACCTTCTGTTGTAAGAAGAGAAGAAATTATTAAAGCAAGATACAAACAAGGTCTTCAGCAAGCTGAAGAATAGGTTTGAATTTATAATCATATTTATTAAAAAAGCCCTTCCTAACCCGAAGGGCTTTTGTTTTACAAATGTTAATTAATAACTTGAGCATATTCTCAAGATAACAATGAACACCGAAAAATTCATTAATTATTTACAGCACGAAAAAAGATTCTCACCACACACAGTGAGGGCCTACAAAGACGACCTGGCACAATTTTCAGATTATATTCAAAAAACCTACGAGATAGACGAGCCTGCCGAAATCACTGCCCCGCTCATTCGTTCCTGGATCGTTTCTATGATGGATAATAAAATAAGCCCAAGGTCAGTAAACAGAAAAATCACCACCCTTAAAACCTTTTATAAATTTTTACAGCGTGATGGTTCTTTAACAGAGAGTCCTATGCTTAAAATACAATCTCCTAAAGTTCCTAAAAAGCTGCCCGTTTTTTTAGAAGAAGATAAAATGGAATTGCTGCTCGATAAAGTGAAATTCGAAGAGGGCCTGAATGGCGAACGAGATAAACTCATTATCGATCTTTTGTATAATACCGGCATCCGTTTATCGGAATTGGTCAACCTTACAGAAGCCAATATAAATACATACAACAATACTATAAAAGTACTAGGGAAACGCAACAAGGAACGTATTATCCCGTTTAGTGATAGTATGGCTTTAAGCATTTCCGAATACCGGACTAAAAAAAATAACGAGAAATTAAGCAACAAAGAAGGGACGCTTTTCGTAACGGAAGATGGGAAAAAACTATACCCTAAATTTGTATATAGGGTCGTGAATCGTTACCTTAGTGCTGTAACAACTCATAGTAAAAAAAGCCCGCACGTTCTAAGACATACTTTTGCTACTCACCTCTTAAATAAAGGAGCTGACATTAATGCAATTAAGGAATTATTAGGCCATGCAAATTTATCGGCAACACAAATTTATACGCATAACACAATAGAAAAATTAAAGCAGACACATAAAAAAGCACATCCAAGAGAAAAGAAAAAATAATATTTTAATTCAACACCTATGAAATAGCCATATACCTTCCTTCGGCAGACAAACCGAAAATGAATATGGCGTATTCCAGTGACACTAAAAAACAAAAACATATACACATGAAAGTAAAAATCCAATCCATTAAATTTGATGCAGACCAGAAGCTGCTTGATTTTATTGAAGAAAAAGTATCAAAATTAGACCAATATTATGATGGCATAATAGCTGCTGATGTGGTATTGAAACTCGAAAAATCCAGTAACGACGAAAATAAAGTAGCTGAAATTAAGCTAATGATCCCCGGCAACGACCTTTTTGCCAAAAAGAAATCCAAATCGTTCGAAGAGTCTGTAGATTCAAGCGTTGAGGCTCTCAGGGCCCAGGTAAGAAAACGCAAAGAAAAGGCTAAAAGCTTCTAAGGAAGCAAATTTGCCTTTTACAGCAAAAAACATGCAATTTTTTTTGTAAGTAACTAAAAC
>CAZQIC010000113.1:0-16224 GCA_964593555.1 uncultured Bacteroidia bacterium
ATCAGAAACTCCATATTCGAACTTTCCATGTATTGGACCAAATGCAGAAAATTTATAGCCTGTATTAGCTTCATATGTTTTCCATACTGCTCCGGCAAGTCCGAAACCGTAACCAGCGGAAACTACTACTGCCCCCTCTCCAAATGCCCCTCCTCTTGATTTACTTTGAACATTTGTTGAAAGTAACGCCATTGCTAAAATGGCAAAGAAAATTGTTTTTGTTTTTTTCATGGAGTATGTTTTAATTTTAAAATTTTAGCCAAGGTAGACCAAATACTATACCAAAAAAGCTAATTGTGTATTTTTTTCCTCATTTGTAAGAATGGTGTAACATTTCGAGATTGATATCGAGGTTCTTTAATTACATTTACCAATAGTCATTGGTATCCAATAGGAGAATCCCATTGCTTATAACTCTCAAAACAATACGGATAAACACTTACCATTCAAAACAAGTAGAATGCCTTACACGTATTTTCTTTTTGTGATCGAACATTTTTTTGAATTTGCGTTTTGCTTTAAAGGAAAACTTTTTCCAATGATGGGTTTTATACCTATAAGTTCCACTGCCTGAAGACGAACCGAATGAAGGTTTGGCCATACTAAAAGAAAAATTTATTTCTGGCTTATTAATCGGCGCTGATGCAAGTTGAGTTGAGACAGGATCAAAATTATTTTCCGCCTGTACAACAATATTGTTCTCCTGAGGAACATCAGCCATTTGATTGAGTATTGGCAAAGGTTGGTTTTTCAACAATTGCGATTCTACATCTACATTCTTTATATCAAAAATATTTTGCTTATTAAACAGCTTTTGCTCTCTCTTATATTCTTCATCTGCCTTTTTCTGCATCACATGACAAGGGCAGTTAGGATTACGGGGATCGTTGATGGGATATTGGGTTGTGCCGGTTTGTGCTTGTGACAAAGTGAAGCAAGATATTAGAAGCAAGAAGCAAGAAAAAAAATTAATATTCATTTGAAAATATTTTTGCATCAAGTTGTAGAAAAGGAGGGTTATTAAAATAATACATTATTTATCGGATTAAATAAATTGAATAAAAAAGCAAGTCGCACTTTCTCCGTCCCACATCCCCCTCTCCAAATGGAGAGGGGGAAAGAGGGGGTGAGGCCTACAACT
The DNA here is from genome assembly GCA_964593555.1 of uncultured Bacteroidia bacterium. Lineage (GTDB taxonomy): Bacteria > Bacteroidota > Bacteroidia > JAFLBG01 > JAFLBG01 > CAZQIC01. The sequence continues at coordinate 1,142 of CAZQIC010000113.1, forward strand.
GTGGTTTTTTAACTTTTATCCTATCAACCCCGCTCCAGCATTTATACTCATTGGTGTAATATAAATATCCTGAAGAAGCAGGAGCATCATACTCACCAGGAATTTCTGCCTTCAGATCTAAATTCACTACTCTTGTTTCACCAGAAGCCATTCCGCGATAATACAAGGCGATGTTATTTCCGATTATTTCATAGAAATCAAATTGTTTTTTCTCCTGCATCTCTTTCAACTGCCAAGGCTGTACAGTTAACCCTGCGGGTATACCAATGATAGCCATTGTGCTTGGAATACCTTCACTCTTACTATTCCTGATGGAAGCAGTAAGCCTAACCGTTTCTCCGACAAAAACCGACTTAGATGCCAATTTTGTATTCAGGTCAATAGCACATTGTGTGCTGCTTGCTGGTAATGATGTATTCCATCCTACTGAAACAGAATATGGCAGTGGGTTTTTAACACCAACGTATTTTACTTTTACGCTGTGCTTTCCATCCTTCATAAAAGCTTCCAATCCTTCAACTACAATTGGATCATTGCTTCCTGCTTTGTAAGATTTTTCAGCAACTTTTTTTCCATCTACATATATTTCAACCTTGCCATCCTCTTTCGCTGTTGCTGATGCTTTTGCATACTCAGTCAAAGCTTTTAATGCAAGCACTGTTCCTTGAGTGCTTCCGAATACTCCGTATCCATCACGCGCGCTGATCATGTATTGAACAGCGTTCATCATAGCTCCTGCATTTTTTTTATTTTTTAACAGCGCAAGTATGCCGATCGACGTTGTTTCTACAGTTAACGATTTGCCTTGAGAATATGTAATTGAATGAGTCGCTCCTGTCCAGCTGCCATCTTTCGCCTGCAATGACAATAACATATTCATAGCATCATCAGCCTTTTTTGTTTCTCCTAATCTGTAAGCTGCATTAGCCATCATTGCCAATAAGTATGGATCTTTCTTAGCAACTGCTGTTTGGTATGAAGAAGCGAATTCATTTTTGATATTTGTATATCCGGCTTCCGCCAATGCATACACAATATATCCATTCATCACCTCATTACTTATGCTCCCAAAATCATGGTATGCATGTTGCTCACGTTTAAATCCACCTTTTCCATCTTTCTGGCTAATTAACCACTCGGCAGTACGATCGATCATTTTCTGATCAACATCACCACCCGCATTTTTCATATCAACAAATTCCATGATACCATATGCAGTTAATCCCTGGTGCGCCGGAACAGATCCAAACCATTCGTAACCTTTCTCTTTTGTTTCGAATGTAGTAAGGCGTTTGTACCCTTTATCCAATAAGCCTTCTGCATAGGCTAATGTTTTTTCGTCAGTGCTTTTTGTTGCCTTCAAATAGTCCAACACCATTGCATTTGGATATGCGCTCATTGATGTTTGCTCAAAACATCCTGATGGTTCACGTAAAATTCCTTCAACACCTTTCATCAGATCGCTCACCACATTTGGATACGCAGTGAATGAAGCCTTAACGGAGCCATTCACTACATGCTGCATATCAACTGTAAATTCCTGCTCTTGTTCTTGTCCCGACATCGAAGCGGATACAGGAAATCCTTTTGATACCATTTTTATTTTCTGTGAAAACGCATCACCTAAGCCGCAAGCTTTAAAGGCAACAGTAAATTCGCCCTGGCCTGTTTTGTTCAACACTTTATAATCAACATAAATTGTTTTTGCTTTGCCCGGCATTATCGTTTGTACTTTTTCCACACTGGAAATAAGCTGTAATCCATCAGGAGCAATTATATTTAATTCACCTCCCAATGGTTTATCAGTATTATTTTTCAACGTAACCGGAATAGAAACAATATCTTCCGTTGCTACTTCAACAGGAATTTTTGTTGTCATTGCAAAAGGCAATTGAGAAAAGAAAGTTTTTTCTCCGTGTCCTAATGTTCCATCAATACCTGCGCCTTCTAATGTTGTACGGAAAGAAGATATATCATCTGACATATAGAACTCAATTGTTTTCTTTCCTGTATTTCCTACTTCTACACTTGGGTTCCAATAAATAGTATTCCTGAAATCAGTTCTTGTTTCTACTTTTTCCTCGCTATTATATGCCGGAGCCGCAAATTGTCTTGCACGGTAATAGGTAATATTGGCGATCGCATCAACTGCCCCGTCCCAATCTCCTTCATCAAAGTCAGCCTTTCCTGCGCCTGCACCAAACCTGGCACCTCTATCATCAGCAAGTTGCATTTCATTCGCATTATTATCCTTTCTTTTTTCAGCTTCTTTAATATCCCTTGCCGGAACTTTCGCAATAACTTGTTTATTATTCTCTCTTTTTGCTTCATCATTTTTCACTTTTGCTCTTGCAGGTTTCTCCAACACCTTTTTTTCCACAGCAAGCTCAGCACTTTCTGAACGAATTGCAAACGCCATGTCTTCTTCCATTCCCATTGGTACTGCAGCATTTGGGACTACTCCTCTTTTATTAAGACTTGTAGGGCGGGGAGAATTGTAGTTGTATGTATTACTATAAAGATATAATGGCAGATTTTCCTGGTAAGCATATATATATTGCGAACCATTTCCATAACCAGTTGCATTGTAATTCACCAACAGGGGTTCATATAATTCAATATTTTTTAATGTGTATGCTCCCTTGCTATCTGTTACAATAGTTTTTCCACCGTTTAATTTTATTGTGGCGTTAGGTACTGGTTTATTCTGATAATAATCCATTACTATACCCGACACAATAGTTTTCTCCGGCATGTAAGCTACACTCGGCACTTCATCGCTCATTACTTTTTCCCAGGTAAACCTTCTCCAGCCAGATGTCATCATTAAATAATCCAATGCTTTATCCGACTTTGGTTCTTTTGCATCAAAATAAAATCCCGGCTCTTCTACTTTTCCCTTTAGATCTTGCTGCAATAAAAGATGCGATAAAATATTTCCTGATTTGTCATCAGCAAAAGACAAGAACTGATCATTTACAACTGCCATGGATAAATTCGCAGGCATTGGAATGCCGCGCTCATCTTTTACGCTGATCGTCATTGAAACTTTTTCCCGTGGTAAATATTTTTCCTTATCTGTTGAAACTGAAATATCCAATTGCTTGTCCTTATTCACAAAAGCAAGCCGCTCTGCACGCGGAATACCTTTATCATCAAATAAAGTAATTTGCGTTACTCCAATTGGAAAATCTTTAGTACCAAATGTCAATACATTGTTTCCCTTAACAGCGTTAACTGCTGTTGAGTAATATACCTTACCTCTTACCTGAGCAATTAATGATAATTCTTCAGTCTCAGTAGTATTGACGTTTACCGTCAACTCTCCCTGTCTATCGTTATTCAAACTCATAGTATATCCTCGTCCGTAAACGTCAGGAAGTTTAAATGTTTCCTTTATTCCTTCTGGTTTTGTGATCTTCACCACATACGTCTCGCCCTCTTGCGGAGTTATTTTAAATGCTCCCATCCCTTGGTGAAAGCTGCTGAATGAAGCTACAGTACTGCCTTTCGCAGTTTGTACAACACCCTCAACATCGGCAGGTTTATTAAATTCATTCAGCGCTTTAAATGCAACACGCGATTCAAGTCCCTGAACAAGATCTCCGCCTTCAGGAAAAAGATCCATTTTTATTTTATTAAGTACTATTGGGATTGAACGTGAAATACTTTCTGTACTTCCCTCATAATCTATCATTACGTTCAACAATCCATCAGAGGAAGCAAGATTCTCAGGCAATTTAAAACGGATATATTTTAAACCATCCTCATCAGTGCTAACCGAACTTGCAAGAATTTTTTGTCCATCAACATTCGCAACAAATTTCACTGCGTAATTTGATAATGGTTTATTCTCGTTCGTATTCAAAACTAATTTTGCAACCACTTCATCCCCTGCGCCAAAAGCCTTACGTTCAAAATCAAGTTTCATTTTTAATCTTGGCAAGATTACATCCTGCACCTGGATATCTTTTTCAAAATAATTTTCCTCACCATCATTTTTCATCATCTTGGTATAGGCTCTTATTTTATAAATACCTCCGGTCGCTTCTTCGCCAATAGAAAAATCTCCCGCAGCCATTCCTTTTTTGGCGATCAGGTTAAGCGATTTTTCAACACTTCCTTTTGGATTTATTAAATCAATATGAACAATATCACTTTGAGCAGAAGCCTTTAGATCAGATCCATTTCTTATAAAAGCATTAAACCAAATATTATCACCGGGCTCGTACATGGGTTTATCAAACTGTACATATACCCTATCCTCAGGTAAGGCCTGGTTATAAGCTGTAAATTTTTTCTTGATCGACCTGATCAGATCATTTTCTACTGCCAGCTGATAATAGTTTGCCGGCGCCATCCAGCCTATCATACCGATCAATGCTGTGGCAGCCACCCCTGCTCCTATCGTTCTTTTTATTTTTGTGTTCATGGCTTTATGTTTTAAGTTGTTTTTCTGTTTTCTACAAGTTAGATGCTGATAAAAAGGAGATTCCACACGATTCAGTTAAAAAAATGTTAATATTTCGGCCAACAACAACATTTTCTTAACTTTATGTTCTATCTAAAAACTGTTTTAAATGAGAAACCTATACGTCTTTACATTATTAATCGCCTTTTTTTCAATAATAAATATTTCCAACTCCCAATCTTTTCAATGGGCAAAAACAATTAAGGCCGCATCGACAACCCACCCTTTAAGTCCAAACGCAATTGGTACAGATGGTGCGGGTTATATTTATGCCGCAGGTCGGTTTACAGATACAATGTATTGTAACGGAACACTTGTTACAACGATCCCGCAAGGAAGTTATCTTCGTAATGGTTATCTCATAAAATATGATACCGCCGGAACTGTTAAATGGGTAGAATTAATCAACAGTGATAATGCAGAAATTAAAGATATGATAGTTGATTCATTGGGAAATATATTTGTGACCGGTCAATACCAGGGAGCTTCAACTTTTGGAAGTATATTAGATACTTCTATAAATAGTTCCGGTGATTTTTTCGTAGCTAAATATGATTCATCAGGAGCAATACAATGGTTAAATACTCAAGGTGATTTAAATGGCAACAGCTGGATAGATGGTATTACAATGGATGGAGCAAACAATATCTATGTTTCAGGAGGATTCACGATCGGTCTCAACTTTGGTGGAACACCGCTTGCTTCTGTTGGTAACAATGATTTTTTTGTAGCTAAATATAACTCAGCAGGAAGTTTGATATGGGTAAGAAGCGCTGGAGGAAAAAGATATGAATATGTAGAAAGTATCAGCGCATCACCTGCAGGAGATGTTTTTGTGACTGGAACTTTTGATAGTACTATGGTATGCGGCACATTTACAGTTACGCCGCAAGCATCCGGCTTATTTAATTCGGATATCTTTTTGATTAAGTATGATAGTTCGGGAACTGTTCAGTGGATTGAGACAGCAACTGGTGCTGCGGCACCACAACATAGCGTTAATGATGTGTGTGCAACACCAGAAGGCGATGCATATATTATAGGATCATTCGGAACAGCTTTGTATTTAAGCACCGGCTCTGTAACATCCGCTGGTCTGGATGATATGTATATTGCCAAATACACAAGCTCAGGAACTCCTGCATGGATTAAACGCCTTGGTGGAAGCGGCTATGAAAATGCATGGTCGATGGCGCTTAATGATTCCGGGGATATATTTATTGCAGGTACATTTGGAAATACAGTTATAATTGGGAGCAATACTTTTACAGCAATTAACCCTGGTGTTGATATTTTTGTTGCAAAATTTGATTCAACTTTTACAACAAATAAATGGGCATTAAAATGTGGCGGAAATGATACAGATGTTCCGAACTCTATTGCGCTGGGTGCAGATCAAAAAGATGTTTATGTATTTGGTTCATATTATGGTAACGCTTCTTATGGTGCGTTTTCAGTAACTCCAAATGGGGGAACCTATCCGGACATTTTTCTTACTAAAATAAATAATCAAGCACCAAATGGCATTAACGAAAAAACGATTGATTCCGGAACCTTACAGTTATTCCCGAATCCCGTAAGTGAAAAATTTTATGTTAACATGAGTGGAGTTAACAACGAAGATGTATCTGTAAAATTAGTTTCATTAACGGGGCAAATTTTATTCGAAGAAAATGTAAACTCATTGCAGTTAAATGGCCAATACAGTATCAGTACAAAAAACCTTGCGGATGGAATTTACTTTGTGATGATACAAGAAGCCTCAGGAAAAACAATTTGCGGGAAGGTTTGCAAGCAATAAAACTTAATCATTTCAACCACATAAACACCTTATCGTTGCGGTAAGGTGTTATGTCTTTGTGTGTAACAATAACCACAAAATCGATTAGAGGCAAAATTCCAAAACATCCGCCTAAGGTTAAAATATAAATAAGCGGCACGTATGGCTTTGCTCCCATGTAGATGCGATGTAAACCTATTATTCCAAGTGGTAAGGGGAATGATAAAAATTCTACTATTTTTTTGTCCTGTTTTGCAATAGACATACTATCGGCCAAAACGTTTGTGATAAGGACCTCCGTTGGAATATTTAGACTGATAACCCTTAAACTGTCAATATTACCGGCGGAAAGAGAGAGCGAAAATAGACAAAGAGAAAAAAAGATCAGAAATTTCATTTGTAAAATTTTTCGTTGACAGAAAAACACCTCCCAAACTCAATGATCAACTATATAAAACAAGCGGACTTATTTAAAAGTCCGCTTGTAAAAATACAAAAACGAATTATGCCTTTTTAAATCTTGCAGCAACTTCATCCCAATTGATCACGTTCCAGAATGCAGTAACATAATCCGGTCTCCTGTTTTGATAATTCAAATAATAAGCATGTTCCCAAACATCAAGTCCCAATATCGGAGTACCTTTTACTTCAGCAACATCCATTAATGGATTATCCTGATTAGGTGTAGATGAAACAACTAATTTTCCTCCACTTACTACTAACCATGCCCAGCCCGATCCAAAGCGAGTTGCAGCTGCATTTGCAAATTGTTTCTGAAATTCTTCGAATGATCCGAAAGCGGAATTGATCGCTGCTTCCAAATCGCCCGATGGTTTTCCTCCGCCGTTTGGTTTCATAATTGTCCAGAACAAACTGTGGTTGAAGTGCCCGCCGCCATTGTTTCTTACTGCAGGAGCAAGTTTAGAGATTCCTTTGCAGATGTCTTCAATACTTAATTTTTCTGTATCAGATCCTGCAATAGCATTGTTAAGATTAGTTACGTAAGCGTTATGATGTTTGCCGTGGTGTATCTCCATTGTTTTAGCATCGATATGCGGCTCAAGTGCATTGTACGCGTATGGTAATTTTGGTAATTCAAAGGCCATATTAATAAGTTTTTAACTGTTAAATTTTTTATCTTCGATAAATCAAAGATAAGAATATTTTATTTTATGCGTTTAAACCGATCGTTAACACCTTTATTTTTACTGCTGGTTTTATTTATTTATTCCTGCGGAATAGATGAGCGAAGCCAAAGAGAAAAAGAAAACGAGAAAAAACAAACTATGGATTCCCTTTTTAAGGACGCAGATAAAATACCTGTGATTGAAGAAGAAATTGACACCACATCAACAAATCCCTAGAATTATTTTTTTTCACTGAATAAAGCGACTGCCTTATTCACAGCCCAGTCGTTAGCATGGATAACAGGATAAAACCCGGTATTGCCCCAAAGATTCCTTGCAATAAGTGCCTTCACCTGGTTTGATAATACTGCTGATGAAACATTTATTTGCTGCTGGTTTCTCGCAACTCCATTTTTTTCTGCATAGGAAAAAAGTTCATTCATCAGGTTATTATCCACTTTGAATTTCGCATTAAATTCTTCTCCATCTTTATATTTATTTTTAAGATCGTTCCTGTTTCTGTCTGCATAAGCAAAACAAAAACGATTTACCAGCCCCTTATTACTTACCTCAAAAAGATAGTGTGATCTTCCGGCAGTATCCAGGGGAATAAATACATCCGGAACAATTCCTCCTCCTCCATAAACTATTTTTCCACCCGGTGTAGTAAACTTAAGTGAATCATTCACCCTAATACTATCCTGAACTTCCAATTCACCATTCTCAAAACGATCAGATTCTTCACGATAATATTCATCAAGTCCTTTATCATATGGCTTTTGGATACATCTGCCGGTTGGTGTATAGTACCTTGCTATTGTAAGGCGGATTGCAGACCCATCAGGGAATTCAGACTGTTCCTGTACCAATCCTTTACCAAATGATCTTCTCCCTATAATTGTTCCCCTGTCATTATCCTGGATTGCCCCGGCAACAATTTCACTTGCCGATGCTGATCCTTCATCTATCAATACGATCAATTCATTTTTCTCGAAACTTCCTGTCGCGGTTGCTTTATGAAATTTTTTCGGATGCGAACGGCCTTCCGTATAAACAATTTGTTTTCCCTTTTCTAAAAACTCGTCGGTAAGGTCAACCGCCGTATTTAACAAACCGCCCGGATTGCCGCGTAAATCGAGAACAAGTTTTTGCATTCCCTGTGCGGTTAGTTTTTTATATGCTTCCATGTATTCATCATATGTCGTTTCCGCAAAACGACTGATCTTAACATAACCAATGCTGGGTGTTAGCATGTATGCCACCTCGATACTATAAATAGGGATCTTACCCCGGGTAATGGTTACCTCCAATAATTTTTTAACTCCCCTTCTTTCAATGCTCACTTTTACTTGTGTACCTCCTTCTCCGCGCAGCTTATCCATCACATCCTTATTTGTAATTTTAACTCCTGCGGCATTTTTGCCTTCAATTTTAACGATCTTATCGCCAGCGATTATACCAACAGCTTCTGAAGGCCCGCCTGATATGGCAGATATTACACGTATGGTATCATTAATAATATTAAACTCTATACCTATACCGTCAAAATTTCCCTTTAAGGGCTCATTGGCCGAACTCAATTCCTCCGCACTGATAAAGGCAGAATGCGGATCAAGATTTTGCAGCATATCCCTAAGTGTATTCTCGACCAATGATTTTTTATTAATCGTATCTACATATTGCTGCTCGATGTAATCGAGAATATTATCGATCTTAGAATTGTTATGATTCGTAATGGCATGTTGTAAAAAACTACCGCGGCCTCCTTCAACATTTATTTTAAGTCCAATATAAATTCCAATTATAAGGAGTAACGCAAAGACAATGGGTAAATAAATTACACTTCTTCTGCGCGGAGCATCCATCAAGCAGAAGTTTTAGTTGATTGAAGTGTCCCTGTGAATTTCTCGGCCTGTACTCCAAATTTTCGAAGGAAATCCACTCCTTCGTCTGCTGCTATGCCTTTAAACTCGGCATATGAATTAAGGTAAAACACTTTTTTTATGCCGGTGGTAAAAATTATTCTGGCACATGCAATGCAAGGAGATAAAGTAATGTATAACGTTGAACCGTCAATAGAAACTTTATTTTTTGCTGCATATAGTATTGCATTTTGCTCCGCATGAAGCGCAAGCGAACAGCTTCCTTTACTATCGCGCGGACAACCCACATCCGGCCATTGTTCATCACAGTTATGAGTTCCTGCAGGCGGACCATTATAGCCAAGAGAAACGATACGCGTATCCTTGGTAAGTACGGCCCCTACTTTTATCTTAACGCAATGTGATTTTTGCGCAAGATTAACAGCGAGGTCCATGTATATTTCATCAAAACTGGGGCGGTGAATTTCAGACATAAAAGGGCAAAATTATACCTGACAAAAGTAATAATAAAAACCGGGCTTTAAAGCTAATTACTGCTCCTGTTCAAATAAACCGAACCCTTGAGATTTTGATCCGGAAAATATATTTCTTTAGACTGACCCAAAATTTTATACCTATGCCTTGCAACCTGGTTATAAATAAAATCCGTAAAAAAAAGTGGCAAAAATCTGAACCACGATATAAACTTCCAGGGATATGGAAGCATCATGAATATATTAAATATGGCTCTGGATTTTTTATAACAATTCAGAGTATCAACCAAGTAAATTGTTTTCAAATTAATAAAAATTTCATTCGCATTTCTCAAGACCTTTCTGGCTTCTCTGCTCTGAATGGGAAGAAATACAAAATTATTTTTTTTATCCTGTTTTTTTACGAAGCGTATAATTGCCTCGCAAAAATTACACACGCCGTCATACAAAACAAATTGTTGCGAAAATTTTTCCACTCCTTTTTCCATCTTAATTCAAAATTATACTTGCGAGTACTTCCCTGGTGGGCTCTACATATTGATAGTCAGGTAACGTTATTTCCTTCATATATATTATTTTTAGCTCGTTAATAGTTTGATCTGGATGGTTGTTATTCCACTCCGAAAAAATGTAGTCGCAATAATAGGGTCGAATACAATTATTACAAACAAAAAGATAATTTTCAGAATATTTTCTCCACCGATCATTCTTATAAAATGAAACCGCATTTTCAGGTTTGGTATAATTAACCGGGTTCCCCCCATTACCAATATCAATTAGCTGACCATTATTAGTTCTGGCTTCATAAACGTACCAACCATCGTCCTTAAATACAGAAGGGGCAAACATACCCCAGTTCTGATTTACACCTATTAATTGTCCTACCCCTCTTATGTCACCTTCAATTTTAAAATTTGAAAATGAAGTTGTTTGCCAGTTCCATAACAGAATGTAGATAATTACAGGCAATAATATGAGTTGGCGAAATATTCTAATCGGTTCTTTTTCAATAGTTGCAATTTCAGCCACATCATTTGCTACCGGATAATATTTTTTCCTAACCCAGGCCAATTTTTTCTCTGCTTTGTTTAACCATTGTGATGGAAAGAGACCAATAAGAGAAACTATTCCTATGATAAAAAACAGGCCCACAAAAAGTGTCAATGCAATTCCCATATGTAAAAAGATCAACATGAGAATGGCAATTGACCTGAAAAAAAAGCTATAAAATGGAACAAAAAATAAAAGTGGAACCAGCAGTTCTATATAATACACAGTAAATGTGAGAAACTTTAGCACTCCAACATATGGATAAATTAACTTACCAATGGGAAATACCATTTGGTCAAGACTAAGTGCATAATATATTGCAGTGCCATCAGAAGTCCATTCGGGAGAAGGCTCTTTTAGTAATGCCGAAAAAACATAGACAGATACTATTTGTACTACATATCCGATAGATGCAATTCCAAAGTATGAATATTCTGTACTCAACTCATTCGACCTGAGTTTGTCAAGCGAATAGCATTTTCCCCAGGGTAAAAATATTCCCCAAAATAAAATCATTCGCAGTAAATCATCGCCGCCCTGCAAAATGAGGTTGTTGCGATTTTGAAGCGACATTAATAAAAGCCATGATAGCGCCGTTGATAGTTTAGTTTTCCATCCTAACATCATAGCTAAAGCAAAAAAAGCAGCCGCCACAAAAAGCATAACCTGTACAAACCATAAACCAGAAACATTATGAATGGATATGTTCCATGAATCCCACGCATATTGGAACAAAGCGCTTAGCGGTAACAACCCTTCGTCGGTGTAATGAGCTTTTAAATCAGTCGCCCGAATGCATAAGTCAAGTAATACTACGGCAGCTATACCAATACGCAAAAGGGCTAAGGCCCTTAGATCAAGAGTAAATACACTTTTAAAATATTGAATTGCTTTTTTCATGAGAAGTGAATGGGCTTTCCTCGGATGAAGAAAGCCCATGTATTATCACACAGAATAATTATTTATACGTTGTACTCGTAGTGCTGCCAGTTGTGGTGCCTCCACTAGTACCACCTGTGGTTCCACTTGTTGTCCCATTTGTTGTGCCACCTGTGGTTCCACTTGTTGTACCACCTGATGTACCATTTGTTGTACCACCTGATGTACTTGTGGTTCTGGTTGTATTGCCAGTAGAAGTTCCGCCATTAGTTGTGGACCTTGTAGTAGAAGTTGTAGTCCCCGTTGTGCGTTTTTTAGTCTTACTTGTATCAGACATAGAACTGGTTGATTTTCCTGCTGAACTTGTTGTAGTTCCAGAGGTTCTTTTTTGAGTTGTGGAAGTTGTACCCGAACTATTCATCCCGTTATTAGAAGTACTACTTCCCATGGTTGTACCCGTAGTTGTACCTGATGAATTTCCGGTAGTCATAGTAGTTCCTGTAGAACCGGTCGATGTTGTACCCATCGTAGTTTGAGTAGTACTTGTTGTTGTACCAGATGTTCCGCTGGTAGTAACACCAGAAGTACTTCTCGTGGTCATAGTAGTACCTTGAGTTGTTGATTCGGATGTTGTTGTACCCATCGTAGTACCAGTACTTGTACTTCTTGTTGTCATGGCAGTTCCTGTTGTACTTGTTGTTGTCGAAGTGTCATCATCCATTTCACCTGTTGTACCCCCGCCTGTGGTAGTATTACCGCCTGTGGTAGTTGAATTGTATGTGGTTGTGCTATTAGTTGCTATCTCATCATCATTCAGCGATGAGTTTGTACTGTTACAACTGCAAAAAATAGTGCAAATTGCTATCCCATAAATTAATAATTTGTTTTTCATATGATTACGTTTTTTTATAATCATATCACGAATAATAATGCCGTTTAGCAATCAGGGTAATTTGATAAGAAAAGGGAATTCTTTTTTAAAGAGTGAGAATTTTTTGAACCATTTCGGGAAAATTTGACTCATTAGTTTATAGCAGGTGTGCTTTTCTCTATTAGTCCGGTTAAAATTGAAAATGCAATGCCATCCACATCGCTAGTTGAATTACTTAACACAACTACCCCCTTTTTACTATCAGGTAGCAACCCAATATAACTTCTGTATCCCCCGGTTCCTCCCGAGTGAAAAAGATATTTTTGTCCGGCAATATCTCCTATGTGCCAGCCCAGGCCTACTTCTACTTTTTTTTTCGCATCTTCAAATTGCACTTCCTGCGTCATTAAAATTGAATTACGAAGCTGGACTTCCGGCAGCATATTATACCTCAAAAATTTCATCATATCAGCTATAGTTGAACGTAACGCACCCTGACCTGCTGTAACATCGTTAAAATCCCAGCTTGATACAGCTTCTGAATCCGCGTATCCAACAGCCAGATGCTCCGTTTGTTTTTTATCCAATTTAATGGCGGTGTTATTCATATTGAATGGTTTGCAGATTGTTTTTGAAACAAGATCTTCATATGATGTATTATTTTTAGTTGCCAGAATATATCCAAGCATGCCGGCTCCCACATTTGAATAGTTATAACATTTTCCAGGAACAGAATTCAGTTTAACGTCTGATAAATACTGATATAGATCTTCTTTATGATAATTTACATAAGGGTTATCAGGGTATTTTACAGTTTCCCAAAAATTATCCGCCAGTCGCGGTAAGCCCGATGAGTGTGTAGCAAGATTTAAAAGTGTGATTTTTTGAGAAGGACTACATTGCGGTAAATACTCATTAATATTATCATTCAAATTCATTTTATTTTTCTCTACCTCCTGTGCCAAGAGCAAGCCTGTAAATATTTTTGTAAGGGAGCCAATCTCAAAAATTGTATTGGTATCTACCTTAATACCTTTCTTTTTGCATGCATCCCCATAACAAAAAAAATAATTATCGTCGTTTGATATAATACCAATAGCTATTCCAGCGGTTCCTGGAGTGCTTAGATATTCATTGGCGGCTTTATTTATTTTGTCTTCAACCTTATTGCTGCTCTTGAATGAAAAAGTTAAAATAACAAGAAACAGCACAAAATGCTTTCTGCTCATGGGGCCTTTTAATTAAAGTAATATTACATCACACTAAATCTTCAAACGCGGTAATCCTCGAGAAACTATTATTATAACGCTAATACTTCAAAGCAAGTATGTGGTTAAAATATTTTAAAATTTTATTCTATGCTAAAAATATCTTTCATTATTTCATTCACTCTTTCAAAAGCAGTTTCATCCTTTTTAACATAACTGCAATTATATTTTTTCACTGAGTCCATTACTACCCCAATCTCCTTCTGAGCGCTAAGTACAATGATGTTCATTTCTGGCTTTTCAACTCTTATCCTTTTCACGATCTCCAAACCGGTTTCGGCATCGGCATATTTTGTATCAAGAAAATAATCGACGATTATTGCATCAGGATTTTTGTGGAGATTAAGCAAACAGGTTTCACCAACCGGAAACAGCTGTATTTCCTTTATAGAAGAAAAGTTTGTCTTTAAATATGCCTGCAGCATTTTTGCATATGCGGCATTATCTTCAACAATAAAAACAAGACCTGTCCTGGGAGATTTTGATTTAAATAGATTTTTTAAAAAGCCCATGATTAAATTTTTAATTAACTATATTTTGATCTTTCGATTTGTATTTCTATCGTCGATCGTTTTTCCAGATCTTTCAAAAATGCATACAACGTTTTTATTTTTTCAACATTCTTGGTTGAAATTGCTTCTGCTTCAATTTCCTCCAAAATTTTTAACATTTCAGCCCCTCCCATCAAAGATACGGTAGATTTTGTTCTATGAGCAATTTTCTTGATAGTATCATAATCCTTGCCGATAATAGCGTTATTTATTTCTGTTGTGTCCTCCTTAATTTGCTGCAAATAAGCATCAATTAATTCTACTATTATATCCTTCTCATTATTTACTGATTTAATCAAAAAATCAAGATTGATTATTTTTTTTGTTACTGCTTGTTTTGTGCCGGCATTTTCATGAGATTCCCGAGTCAATAAATTGAACATGTTTTCAAAAAGCAACTCCTCGCTTATAGGTTTTGACATATATGCATTCATTCCCAACCTTAAGCATTTTTCTTTTTCACCTGCCATCGCATGTGCAGTCATCGCAATTATCGGAACATCACTCCCAAGAATATTCCTGATCATATCAACGGTTTCGTATCCATTCATTTCAGGCATTTCTATATCCATCAATACGAGATCGTAATTTGAATTTTTTAATTTCTCAATGGCAATTTTACCATTTTCAGCTATATCACTTTTAATATCGTATTGTTTAAATAAACTTAAAATAAATTTTAGGGGAGTTCTAAAAATAGAATGTTAAAAACAATCTAATAAAATCGTAT
>CAZQIC010000114.1:0-16160 GCA_964593555.1 uncultured Bacteroidia bacterium
GATACGATTTTATTAGATTGTTTTTAACATTCTATTTTTAGAACTCCCCTATACAGTAACTGCCGCAAACGGAAATTGTCTTGACAATGATGAAGTGAAAATTACTGTGATCCAATCGCCTACTGTTACTGCCGGAGCTAATAAGACAGTAATTTCAGGGACACAAATAACATTAAGCGTTAATGGAACTTCCGGAGCTTATTCATGGTCGCCTTCGCAAGGACTAAGCTGCGTAACATGCAGCAGCCCTGTTGTTACTGTGTTACAAAAAACTACTTTTTATGTTATCATCACTAATACAAATGGGTGTATTGCAATTGATAGTGTTGTAATTTCGATGGATGAAACTTGCGGAAACATTTATATTCCCAATGCTTTTTCACCAAACGGTGACGGACAAAATGATATTTTCTTTGTATACGGAACTGCATTTAACCAATTCGAATTAAAAATTTATGATCAATGGGGTGAAATGATCACGAAAATTAACGATACATCAACAGGATGGGATGGAACATTCAAAGGAAAGGAAATGAATTCGGATGTATACCTATACAAGCTAAATGGATTATGCAAAACTACCGGAGAAGTAGTCATAAAATCAGGGACAATTGCTTTGGTGAAATAAAATTGATCGAAACTATATTAGAACAAATGAGACTACTTGGAGACTCATATACTGATAATGCACTCCAAAATATCACGTAAAATTTACTTCACTATTAATCAACTACCCCGTTAAATGGTTATAAATAGCCATTTAACGCACATAATATTCGACTTGAAAGCTAATTTATACGCATAAAATAGTTGAATTAGGTTCTTGCCAAGGTTAGCTTTAAAGTAAGCATCAAAGGGAAAATCTTAATAAAAACATTTTATGAATTTCCGCCCCAGAACATTTTATTTTCTTTTTATATTCTCCTTTTCAATACTTAAAACAGTGTTCAGCGAAAATGATACAAGGCATTCGACCTTACGCGGCAATGGGATGAATTTTATTGAAAACCGTGGGCAAGTAGTTGATGGGAACAGGCAGCTTCGGCCGGATATTTTATATGTTGGCGAAGGAGGAGGAATGAAAATTTTTTTAAGAAAAACAGGATTAAGTTATGTGCTAACAAAAACAGAAGGGGTTGAAGGAGCTGAACAACGCGAAAAGGATTTATTAAAAAACGGAGCGTTTTCCGATGAGTTGAAAAAATTAAAACAAAAAGAAGCAGAGAACGCGACAATAAAAGGCCATCGCATTGATATAACTTTTGAAAAATGTAATCCTAATTCAACTATAGTTACAGATGATTTGGTTGAAGGAAATTTAAATTACTATTATGCACATTGCCCGGATGGAATAACAAATGTCCCTTCCTATAACAGGATCACCTACAAAAATATTTATCCAAATATTGATGTCGTATTTTATGGTGGAAAAGAAAAGGGGTTAAAGTATGATATAATTATTCGGCCCGGTGGAGATCCTGAAAATATAAAAATAAAATATACTGGCGCAGATGCTATCAGCCTGATAGATGGGAAATTAAATGTGAAAACGAGTATCGGAGAATTAAATGAATGGATGCCAAAAATATATCAGAATATAAACGGGCAAATCATTGATATAAAATCAGAATATCAGTTGGATGGAACAACTTTAAATTTCAGACTTT
Organism: uncultured Bacteroidia bacterium; assembly: GCA_964593555.1. Lineage (GTDB taxonomy): Bacteria > Bacteroidota > Bacteroidia > JAFLBG01 > JAFLBG01 > CAZQIC01. The sequence goes on from CAZQIC010000114.1 coordinate 1,668, forward strand.
ATAATTATAAAAATAATTTTCCAATAGTGATCGACCCCTGGACAACTTACTCCTGGTCTACTTATTATGGAAGTACAAATAGCGAGTTGAGCAATGATATGGTAGCAGATAAATCAGAAAACATATTAGTAACAGGTTACACCTTATCCTCAAACTTTCCGGTATCCGTAGGCGCATATCAATACAATAAAGCAGGAGGCAATGGCCTATGGGATTCGGATGCTTTTATTGTAAAGTTTGATAAAAATGGAAATCGTTTATGGTGTACGTTTTACGGAGGCTCTGATATAGAACAATCGAATGCGCTTTCTGCTGACAAAAACGATAATATTTTTGTTACCGGCATTACGACCTCAGCAGATTTTCCGGTTTCAGCGGCAGCCTTTCAAAGCAACAACAAGACTTACCTTACCGTCTATATTTTAAAATTGGATGCTAACGGGTGGAGAATATGGGCTACGTATTATGGTGGAAGTTCTGGTGAATTTGGATACGGTATTGCGACAGACATTAATGGAAATGTTTTTATAACAGGGAACACCAGTTCCGGCGATTTTCCTCTTACTCCGGGCGCCTTTCTTGCTTGGTTCGATCCAAATACTCCCAATGGATTTGTACTTAAAATGGATGGAGCCGGTAATCGTATGTGGTGTACTTTATACAAAGGAGCTGGTCCCAAAAGAATTGCTATCAATTCATTTGGGGATGCAGTAATAGTTGGTTACGCAACTGATGACCTTCCCGTAACACCAGGTGCATTTCAAACTTCTAGTGGGCCAATTACTTCAGGCTTTGTGCTTACGTTTGATGGGAATGGAAAAAGATTGTGGTGCACTTTTTTTGCCGGAAGTAAAACCGATGCAATTACTGATGTCGCTATTGATAGCAACGACAATGTTATTATTGTAGGAGAAACTAATTCACCGGACCTTCCAGTTACGGCAGGCTGCAATCAGCCAACTTTTATTCCTACTGGTTTCTTTGGAATGAATATGAACATGTTTATATGCAAACTAAATCGGCATGGGAAATTATTATGGGCAACTTATGGAGGCGAAATGGAGCTGTGTAAAACCTGTGCAATAGATATTCACAACAATATTTATGTGATGGGAGAATTAGAAGATGGTAGTGGGCCCGGAACTGTACCTACCTGCAGCAGTACTTTTCGGGGAGGAAGGGGTGCTGAAGATGAAGTAATTTCAAAATATTCTTCTGACGGAAAGCAATTGTGTTATAATTTTTGGGGTGGAATTTCCGAAGAAGATCTTGATGGTAGTGATGGAGGTATTGTGTGTATTGGAAGCGATGTTTATATTACAACCGCATCACTTGGCCCGGGATATCCTGTAAACCCCAATGCTTTTCAAACTACCTTTTCAGGCCAACATGATGTAGTTGTTTCAAAATTATGCGGGACGAACTGTGGGGATCCAATTACATTGGAAAATATAAACCTAATGAGCGTTGGCGATAAAGCGAGCTGTGAGTTAGTATTTGAACACAATTTTAATCCTTGCGATACATCAGGAACTTTTTATGAATGGACTTTTACAGGCGCTATTCAGGTTAAGCGAACAGAGTGCAACCCTCAAGGAGTTATTTACAACACGCCGGGAACTTATCCTGTAAAACTTAAGGTCATTACACCTTGCGGAACAGATTCTACAAATAGCACGATTACAATTCATCCTCATGGCCCCGAATGGGAACTCGATTTTGCTATTGAAGCTGCAAGCTGCAATGAAACAGAAATAGAAGTCAAAACTCCAAATGCCGCTGATTATTTGTGGAACATCGGAAAAACATCCGCTAAAATTATTGTTAATGAAAGCGGCAAATATTGGGTAACTGCTACATACGATAATTGTTCGCATACCGATACAGTTAGTATCGGAGACTCTGACATTTTACCAATTCCGTTCTTTCCAAATACATTTACACCTAACAAGGATGGAGTTAATGACATTTTCAAACCTGAAGGAGAAGACGTTCCTTATTTTAATATGAAAATTTTCAATCGTTGGGGGGAATTAATTTATGAAACCAATGATTTCAATAAAGGCTGGGATGGAAGTTATCAAGGAACCATAGCAAAATCAGACGTATACGTTTGGATTGCGGATACAAAAACTTTTTGTGCTGACGAAGCGATTATTCAAAAGAGAGGTCACATCACTTTGCTTCGATAATTTATGCAATAAAACTAACTAAAGTACGTAACCGCTTTCTCCTTCAGCAAATCACCGAATGGCTTATCTTTTATTTTACTATCCAGCCAGGTGATCATATCAAAATATTCAAAAGCTTTACTTTCATATGGGTCATCAATGAGAGGAAGCAGCTCTGTCCTTAATTTTTTAAACGCCTGCACTTGTTCCTCTGCGGTATTAATACTATTCATTTTCTCACGAATAAATCCGAGCAAACTGTTTTCAAATTTGTAAAGATTTTTTCTTTTATAAAGATGCTTATACGTTGCGCGCGCGGAGTATTCAACCAGATCCTGGTCACCCCGTTCGTAATTGATCAACAGCCTCAATATAAGCGCTGCTCTGTAAATATCACTTCTAATCTCTTCGTACTCTTTCGTATTAATTATTTTATTGAGGTATGTGATTGAGCCTGAATATTTTTTCGCCACAAAAAAGAAGAGTGCAAAGCTATACCATCCTGTAAGTATTTCAGTAGTATGCGCACTTCTCAACCTTTCGTCACTGATATCCTTCTCAATTTTTTTAATAAGCCTAAGTCCTTCTTCAATTTCGCCGGAGTGAATATAAATATTAAGCTCCGCGTTTACACACCAGATCATTGTCTGCACCTTCGCAGCTTCCGGCGCATCTTCATAACGTTCCTTTAATTTATTTACGGTAATTTTCAGATCCTTATATCTCTTTAAAAAAAACTGGCAAGCTCCCTGGTTAGATAAAGCAACCATGTATGTCTTTGGATTATCTTTTATATGGTGCGGAGCGTCTTCCATCATTGCAACAGCCTTATTGATATGGTCGTTAGCCTTTGAATAGATTTGCTGAATAAAATAATAGATAAAATAACACAGATGGAAGTTCAATAAAGCAGAATAGGAAATTGCCTGTTTTTCGTCTTTAAAAATTGACTGGTTGATTATTTTCTTGAATGGCTCCAGGTCAACTGATTTCATGATCTTTCCCGCACGGCTGCTAAACCAAAACATGTGTGACACCGCTTTTCTATATTGCAAAAAATTTTCGAATTTTTTTAGCTCAGCGGCAGTCTCATCAAAAAGCGCATCAATATCCGTCTGCGATTTACCAATGTAATTACGGCGGCCCATTAATCTTTCTTTCCAGAAAAGAATCTCCATTAACCGTACATGTTGATCGTATTCTAAGGCAAGCCGTATGCCTTTTGCTACCAGTTTTTCAACCTGCAGAAATAGTCCGCGTGTATATAAGATCTCGATATCCATTAAAAGAGATTTTAATCTCATCTCTATGGAATCTTCTGCGTGATAATTACGCAGACTTTTTAAAATTAAATGGTAGAGGTAATTTTTTGTTGCGGTAAGCTGGTCGATAAATTTTTCACCTTCGAACTGCTTTTTAATATCATCTTCATTATAATTTTTTTGCTTCTCAATAGTATCAAACAGCTTCAGGTAATTTTTATCTCCTCCGTGCATTGACGCAAATACCCGAAAATATCTTTTCTCTGTTTGGCCGAGTGATTTAACAAGTTCGAAAAGTTCAAGAGATGGAGTACGCATTCAAATAAAAGTTTCTGCTCAAATGTAAAGAATGAATAATAAAAAAGCAAACGGATAAAAGCTATGAAATACCCTACATATTTATAATTAAATAGCTGATTTAAAGTGACTTGTATATTAAAATCAGCAAAATGAAGTTATAATTATGCATGATTACCGGTGGAAATGATTTCTCCTAAAATTGATATTTGTCACAAGAAAATTAAGATCATAATAGCAGAAACAAAATAAACATAACTAAAAGAAAAGATCAAAAAGGAAAAATTAAAAATCTCAACACTTAAAATTGAAAGCTTTGTAACACAATTAGCTGCCTTTGAAAAGAAAACAATTGATGGCGGTGAACATGGTTCAGGTGGGCCGGTTTGTGTAACCAATGGTAACCCAGGTTGTGAATCCATTGGAGCTGGCAAAACATGTGTTCTTAATACTCACTGCTGTCCCAGTCAAGGAATTATTTGTTCTGCCTCGGATAGTATCTGAATCTAAATAATTATCATTAAAAATGTCCCCTGGTAAGTTATTATCTTACCAGGTTTTTTATCCTCAATAATGATTGATGAAATTAAATTGTGTCCTCAATTGATCTGCCATTATTATTCAGGCATGTCAACCAAATTGTCCACGTGGATATAGCAAATAAAATTACCTGATCACATTAACACGACCATCGTAAGCATGGCCCTTCCCAAAAATATCTCTAGTAGAAATCATCCATAGGTAAGTATCCTGAGCCACTTCGTCTCCTGTATTGTTTTTGCGGGCATTCCAGCCTTTATTAGGATCATTGGTTCTGAAAATTAAATTACCCCAGCGATCATAAACGGATAGCTGGTAATCGCGGCTTACATCTAATCCTATACTATAGGGAATAAATTCATCATTTAATCCATCATTGTTTGGAGTAAATGTATTGGGAACATAAAAAACATAATCTGCTTTTATTTTAATGTGTTGTTCCGAACTATCCTTACATCCAAATCCATTTATCACTACTTGTTTTACTATATAACTTCCGCTATCTGAATACGCATAAGAAATATTTTGTGAAGACGAAGTTCCATACAATGCATCACCAAAACTCCATGACCAAATGGTCGCTCCTATTGATTGATCAGTGAATGTTATTTCGGGAGTAACAATAGTAGTTTCATACGGTGATGCGACGAACTGCGAAACCGGGTTAGGATAAACGGTAATCATATTAGTATTTGTCAATGAATCTTTGCAGCCATTGTTATCGGTTACAACTAGCGTAACATTATATAAGCCATCATTTATATAACAATATTGAGGCATCGCATTAGATGATGTGTTGCCATCGCCAAAACTCCATACTACAGAATTTGCATTAGCAGTTGTATTATTAAAATTCACACATAATGATTCGCAACCACTGGATACATCTGAAACAAAACTAACAACAGGTAAATCATTTACCACGAGTGTGACATTTGACACACTATCACAACCGCCTACTGATGTAAAAGTTTGAGAATATATTCCGGCTGTATTTTGTGCTATACCATGAACGGTTGCAGTTTCACCGGAACATATTGTAACAACTGAAGCAATTGAAGAAGAGTAATTAATTGTAAGATCAAGGGTTATAATACTATCACACCCAATTGAATTTATAAGCGTTTGTGTATAAACACCTGTTACAGTATACGTCTGGGCGTTCAACACATAACTATCGCAGGCATTAACAGTCATACTGTAGATTGACGGATTATTTACTATCAGTGTAATACTAGAAATGCTGTCACATCCACTGGCAGCTACAAATGTTTGTGAATAAATTCCGGCTATATTTTGGTTGATGCCATGAATAATTGCAAATGAGCCTGAACAAATAGTTTGTGTGCTGGAAATGATGGCTGTATTATTAATAGTAAGGTCAATAGTAAGTATACTATCACATCCTGACGCATTGGTAAGAGTTTGGGTAAACACTCCCGTTGCGAGATACGCTTGAAGATTATGAGTATAGCTATTACATGCTGCTACAACAATAGTATTTGTGCTTAGAGGATTAACTATTAATGTAATATCCGATATACTATCACATCCATTGGCAGCTACAAATGTTTGAGAATAAACACCAGCTACGCTTTGGTTTATACCATGGATAACTGCGGAGGAGCCTGAACAAATAGTTTGTGTACCTGAAGTGTTGATCGTATTATTAATAGTAAGATCAAGTGTGAGTATGCTGTCGCATCCTGTTGAATTAACAAGAGTCTGCGTATACACTCCTGTTAATGTATACGCTTGGGCGCCATGTGTATAATTATTACATGTGGCAACTGTAACTGTATTTGTGCTTATTGTATTTACAACTAGCGTAATATCCGATATACTATCACATCCATTGGCAGCTACAAATGTTTGAGTGTAAATTCCTGCAACACTTTGATTAGTTCCATGGATATTGGCAAATGAACCTGAACAAATAGTTTGCGTGCCGGAGATGGTGGTTGCATTATTAATAGTAAGATCAATAGTAAGTATGCTATCACAACCTGATGCATTAGTAAGTGTTTGTGTATACACGCCAGTTACAATATATGTTTGAGCGCCATGTGTATAACTGTTACAAGCTGTAGTGGCTATCGTATTTGTGCTTACAGGATTAACTAACAAAGTAATATCCGATATACTATCACAACCACCTACCGCAACAAATGTTTGAGAATAAATACCAGCTACACTTTGATTTACACCATGAATAATTACAGATGAGCCCGAACAAATTGTTTGTGTGCCAGATGTATTAATTGTATTGTTAATCGTAAGATTAATGGTAAGTATACTATCACATCCTGCTACATTAGTAAGGGTTTGTGTATAAACACCAGTTATAGTATACGTTTGGACACCATGTGTATAATTATTACATGTGGCAGCTGTAACTGTATTTGTGCCTATTGTATTTACAACAAGCGTAATATCCGATATACTATCGCAACCATTTGCAGCCACAAATGTTTGAGTGTAAATTCCTGCAACACTCTGATTAATTCCATGGATATTGGCAAATGAACCTGAACAAATAGTTTGTGTGCCTGATGTATTAACCGGATTATTAATAGTAACGTTTAGTGTTACAATACTATCACATCCCGAAGCATTAGTAAGTGTTTGAGTATAAACGCCAGTTACAATATATGTTTGAGCACCATGTGTATAACTATTACAAGCTATAGCGGCTATCGTATTTGTGCTCACAGGATTAACTAACAAAGTAATATCCGATATACTATCACAACCGCCTACCGCAACAAAAGTTTGCGAATAAACTCCAGCTACACTTTGATTTACTCCATGAATAATTACAGATGAGCCCGAACAAATTGTTTGGGTGCCAGATGTATTAATTGTATTATTAATCGTAAGATTAATGGTAAGTATACTATCGCATCCTGTTGAATTAACAAGAGTCTGTGTATACACTCCTGTTGCTGTATACGTTTGGGCGCCATGTGTATAATTATTACATGTGGCAGCTGTAACTGTATTTGTGCCTATTGTATTTACAACAAGCGTAATATCCGATATACTATCGCAACCATTTGCAGCCACAAATGTTTGAGTGTAAATTCCTGCAACACTCTGATTAATTCCATGGATATTGGCAAATGAACCTGAACAAATAGTTTGTGTGCCTGATGTATTAACCGGATTATTAATAGTAACGTTTAGTGTTACAATACTATCACATCCCGAAGCATTAGTAAGTGTTTGAGTATAAACGCCAGTTACAATATATGTTTGAGCACCATGTGTATAACTATTACAAGCTATAGCGGCTATCGTATTTGTGCTCACAGGATTAACTAACAAAGTAATATCCGATATACTATCACAACCGCCTACCGCAACAAAAGTTTGCGAATAAACTCCAGCTACACTTTGATTTACTCCATGAATAATTACAGATGAGCCCGAACAAATTGTTTGGGTGCCAGATGTATTAATTGTATTATTAATCGTAAGATTAATGGTAAGTATACTATCGCATCCTGTTGAATTAACAAGAGTTTGCGTGTACACTCCTGTTACCGCGTACGTTTGGGCGCCATGCGTATAGTTATTACATGTGGCAGCTGTAATTGTATTTGAACTTACCGGATTTACTATCAATGTAATATCTGATATACTATCACATCCATTTGCAGCCACAAATGTTTGAGTGTAAATTCCTGCAACACTTTGATTAGTTCCATGGATATTGGCAAATGAACCTGAACAAATAGTTTGCGTGCCGGAGATGGTGGTTGCATTATTAATAGTAAGATCAATAGTAAGTATGCTATCACATCCCGAAGCGTTGGTAAGAGTTTGGGTAAACACTCCCGTTGCGAGATACGCTTGAAGATTATGAGTATAGCTATTACATGCTGCTACAACAATAGTATTTGTGCTTAGAGGATTAACTATTAATGTAATATCCGATATACTATCACAACCACCTACTGCAATATAGGTTTGCGAATAAACTCCTGCAACACTTTGGCTTATACCGTGAATAGCTGCAGATGCACCTGAGCAAATTGTCTGTGTTCCTGATGTAGTAATGGTATTATTAATCGTAAGATTTATGGTAAGTATACTATCACATCCTGTTGCATTAGTAAGAGTTTGTGTATAAACACCAGTTATAGTATACGTTTGGGCGCCATGCGTATAATTATTACATGTGGCAGCTGTAATTGTATTTGCACTTATTGGATTTACAACAAGCGTAATATCTGATATACTATCACATCCATTGGCAGCTACAAATGTTTGAGAGTAAATTCCTGCAACACTTTGATTAATTCCATGGATATTGGCAATTGAACCCGAACAAATTGTTTGTGTGCCTGATGTGCTAACCGCATTATTAATAGTAACATTTAATGTTAGAATGCTATCACAACCCGATGCATTAGTAAGTGTTTGTGTATACACGCCAGTTACAATATATGTTTGAGCGCCATGTGTATAACTATTACATGTTACAACCGAAGTTGTACTGGTACTTATTGAGTTTACTATTAAAGTAATATCTGATATACTATCACAACCACCGACAGCTGTATAGGTTTGTGAATAAACTCCTGCAATATTTTGACTAACTCCATGAATAATTGCAGATGCACCTGAGCAAATTGTCTGTGTTCCTGATGTAGTAATGGTATTATTAATCGTAAGATTTATGGTAAGTATACTATCACAGCCTAATGCATTAGTAAGCGTTTGGGTGTATACACCAGTTATAGTATACGTTTGTGGGCCGTGAATATAGCTGTTACATGCTCCTACAGTCAATGTGTTTGAGTTTACTGCATTTACCATTAACGTAATGTCGGAAATGCTATCACATCCATTAGATGCAACAAACGTCTGAGAATAAATACCGGCTACACTTCGATTAACACCATGGATAATTATTGTTGATCCTGAACAAATAGTTTGTACACCTGATGTGCTAACTGGATTATTAATAGTAAGGTTAAGAGTTCGAATACTATCACAGCCTGATGCATTAGTAAGCGTTTGTGTGTACACTCCGGTTGCAGTATATGTTTGAGCACCATGTGTATAACTACCACAGGATGTATAAGTATGACTTGATGCACTAGCAACATTTACCGCCAAATAAATAGTTGCCGAAGCTGTACACCCTCCTGAAGTTCCATTTATTGTGTAGGTGGTTGACGCTGTAGGATTCGCTGTTACACTGCTACCGGTTGTGGCACTCAATCCTATTGACGGAAACCAGGAATATGTTGTTGCTCCTCCCGTAGTTAACAACATTGAAGATCCTCGGCAAATGGATGAACCGCTGCTCACAGTTAGCGTTGGAGTAGATATTACCGTTACGGTTACTATTGAATTATTCGTGCAATTTCCGTTTATACCTGTAACCGTATAAGTGGTAGTTGTTGTGGGCGAGGCATTAACAGAAGCTCCGGTAGTAGCACTCAATCCTGATGAAGGAGCCCAAGAATATGAAGCAGCACCACCTGCGGTTAAAATTGTTGATGATCCTCTACATATAGTTGTGGAAGGAGACAATGTTATTGTTGGAGTTGGTACTACTGATACCGTAATCACACGAATGTCTGAACATCCTCCTCCATTTGTTCCAGATATAGTATAGCTAGTATTTATAGTTGGTGATGCATTGACTGAAGCACCGGTGGTAGCACTTAAGCCAACCGCAGGTGACCATGTATAGGAATTGGCTCCACTGGCGGTTAACAAGGCAGAGGATCCGAGACAAATAGTTATAGCAGATGAAATAGTCAATGTAGGAACCGGAGTAACGGTTATAGTAATTATTCTATTGTCATTACATATTCCATTCACCGCTGTAACAGTATAGCTCGTCGTAATGTTTGGTGTTGCTGTAACTGATGAGCCTGTTGTGCTGCTTAAGCCTGCTGAAGGCCCCCAGGTATATGATGTTCCTCCCGATGCAGTAAGCAATGAGGAACCTCCCTGACAAATAGAATTATCCGGACTAACTTGTAAGTTCAACAATAAAGGGTTAACGGTAATTCGAATGCTGTCAATATATATACATCCCGAACCATAATTAGCAGTAACCCAATATGTGCCGGGATTTGAAACGTTTAATGAAGAAGCTGTTGAGCCTGTATTCCACGTATAAGTAGTTGCAGCGACACCATTAAAATTTACTGTAGTTAAAGTGATAGGTGTCCCGCAAGATTGAAAGGCGGTGTCTCTTCCCAACCCAAAAATATATCCCGGTGCATTATTAAAAGTCCAGCCTGTGTTGTTTCCTGCATCAATACTATATTGTCCGGCAAAAAAAGATGCTCCTCCGGTTCCCATTATATCTTTAATATTTAAATAATCTCCTAAAACACTTCCAGATGCTTTTGAAATACGAGCTTGTGTTGCCGCTGTATTAGAACGAAGAGTAATGATGTAACAAGGATTGCCTCTTGCAATCAAAGTATCGACAATTTGCGTCTGATTGCTTCCTAACGTATATGTTTTTCCCGGAGAGAATGTCAATTTGCTAAAAGTATTTGCACCGTTTATCAATCCATCATGGATAAAAAACACATTATGAAAACCGGCAGTGCTTGAACTAATTCTGCTTACAGAAGAAGGATGAGTAAAATTGACATCATAAAAATTTAGATTGGCTCCGGTATGGTTAAATGTTGGAGTTGCATATGTTCCGTCCATTATAAATTTTGACGTCCCCGCATTCAATGTAAGGCCTGCAGCGCTGGAATTCCATCTATATCGAAGTGTAATAACAGATGAGCCAAAGGTAATTGAACGGGTATTTCCTGAATTCGTTTGAAAAGAAGTTGCCAATACAGCCTGGTTATTTGTATTAATATCTCCCCATTCATGAATAATATCATCGGAGGAATTTACGCTAAACGCATCCTGGAATATCCATCCGCCGCCAACACCGATGAACCTTACATCCGTGCGGAAAGACCGCGTTGCCATTGTTATCGTATTGCCAGTTGCGGTGGCCTCGAAATATGTATCACAATTGTAGTTAAGATTCATTGCCGCAATAAAAGTCAGAGAGCCAAATATTCTCATTCTATTTGGCGAGTTACCCGCAAATGTTGGCGTATATAAAGAGCCCGACCAATTCATATTATGACAAATGGCATCCTGATCTATAGTAACTGTTTGTGCAGCAGGTGACGAGGTAAAAGAATTAACATCAAAAAACACATCATCATTGAGCGTTGGCAGACACGCTCCTCCAGCTCCTCCTGAAGTCAGAGACCAATGATTTTGATCAGACCAATTCCCGGTGCCTGATCCGGCAACAGGAACCCAATATAAATTACGTGAAGCTGTGGCAGGTATGGTCCAATTGGTGTTAGTACCCAGACCAATAGAATTGTTGGCAACAAATACAGGACCGCCAGCAGTAATATTTTGTACAATACAGTAATCTCCAACTACACCTCCCGAAGGTTTATTGATTGTTGCAGGAGCTGCGCTCGTAGATGCAATTGAAATGTAACCTGAACATGTTCCTGTAATATTAAAAGTTGTATTTACTGTCTGAGTTTGCCCAGCCTGCAATACATAATTTTTACCGGGTGAAAACGTAAGAACATTAAACGTCTGATTTGCATTTAGATTTCCGTGACCAAAAAAAGTTACGTTGTTAAAACTGCCTGCTGAATTTAAAACAGACCCGGTATTTGTGGGATGAGTAAATTCAATATCATAGTAAGCTTTTCCCGGCGTAGTAGAAAGATTGCCTGAATTAATAAATTTGATTAGCGAATTAAGTGCGTTTAATGTGAAATTCGTTCCATTAACATTCCAGGTTCCGCTTGTAACAGTTATAGTTGAAGAGGTGATAGAAAGTGTTCTTGTAGTACTTGGTAATGATCGAAAATTTGCTACCATTACATTCTGCCCATTTGTATTTAAATTTCCGTTTTCAAAATAAAAATTGCCAGCGCACTCAAATGCATCTAAAAAAGTCCAGCCACCAATACCATGAAACCAAACAGTGTTCATAAAACGTTTACCTGCAGAAGTAATAGTTTTACCAATAGTAGTGGCTCTGAAATTAACATTTACACCCAAGTTATTCGTATTCATGGAAGCGTGAAAAACGAGACTCCCATAAATATCTAAATCGAACATCCCAGAGCCTGAAAATGCAGGACTATTCACTCCCGTCCAGGTCATATTATTACAATGCGCATTATTATCAATTGTTACTATTTCGCCCGCAAGGCCAAAAGAATTGCCATCAAAAACAACATTATCCAATGCAGTGGGAACGCATGCTCCACCAGGCCCGTTACTTGAAGTAGACCAATGTGCCGCATCAGACCAATTACCCGTTCCACTTCCGGCCACCTTCACCCAGTATAAAGCTGCTGGCGGAGAATAGGGATTTAAAGTCCATCCTGAATTCCCACCAAGATCAACAACATCATTAATTGTAAATGGGCCTGTTGGGCCGGAAATTCCGATATCACGCAAAACAATTTTAGTAAGTGTTAATGCTCCCGATTGCTTAACAATATTTGCAACAGAACCTACAGTTGAACTATAAATTTCAGTACTGCCACTAGCACATGCACCATTCGCAATTAAGTTATGAATGGTTTGTGATTGAGCAGATTGGAAAGTATATCTTTTACCCGACGTAAAAGTTAGATTTTGAAATACATTGTTATTCCCTCCAATACTTGCGTTCCGACCAAGAACCACTGAATTAAATGTACAATTGCTGGTAGAAATTGATATGTTGCCACCTGCATTCGCAACCGTAACATTATTAAATGTACAGTTATTACCAGATAGCTGCCCCGAAGTATTGGTTCCTGTTGCAGTAAAATTAATATTGTTGTACGCAAGACCTGTTCCTACACTAACTATTGGACTAACCCGATGTGTAATATTAATTGTGCTGGATCCACCGATAAAAGTTAAATTGGTTGCGTTTAAATTATAAACTCCTCCTCCAGCATCAGAAAGTGTAAGAGTAGATGAACCAAAATTAATTGTTCGTATGCTGGTGGTTCCTGAATTAAAATTTGAAGCATTAACATCCCAATTATTAGTTACAAAGCTGCCATCATTAACATCTATTCCTCTACTTGAATTCAACACACCTGCGAGGGACCACGTAACGCCCGAAGCATTATAAATCATTCTGGAATTTATTTGTACACCAGAAGTAGTTATCGTTCGGGAAGGCATTGCTATCAATCCAATATCAAAAGTTAAATCTCCCGAAAGCGTCCATGTCATGCCTGGAATAAGAGTCATACTTCCCGAAACAAATAATGGCCCGTTTCCTGTGAATGCCGGGTTATTGGTTGCCCCTACCCAACTCATGTTTCTACATCTCGCAGTACTTACATTGCTTATGTTTACAGATAATCCTGTGGTGGGAAAAGAACTCGCATTAAAAAAAACATTATCGCCTGGCCCAGGAGGAGCTCCTGGTGTAGAACCGCTTTCTAACCAATTTTGTGTTGTATACCAGTCGCTGCTAACAGTCCCTACCCAATAGTAATCAAGTGCATTAACACATTGAAATGAAAAAAGAAAAACTAATATTGAAAATAAACGTATGCTTTTCACTTTGCGAATTGATGTAATTTTTTAATCGTTTTAAAGATGCAGTTTCTCTACTTTTCCATAATCAACAAATGTCTTTCTCATCTCTTCCAAATTACCCTTATTCTTTATAGAGAAAAAGGCAAATTATTGCTTAAATATGCTTTCTAAAAGCACTCTGGTTAAAGTCTATTCGGTTTATATGAATTGATTTATCGCAGTTTAATTATAAATAGCTAATAATCACTCCATTACAGCCATTTTTCCCATAACTTACTTGAAAAAACTATATTCAAAAAGGCTAATTATAACATTTCTAATGGAGAAATAAGATTAAGAATTAAGGCGGAAACTAATCGTATTTACCTTTTATTTGCAGTAAATACCTATTAGTAGTTACAATTATTTCTTGCAATAATTGTAATATGCAAAAAGCCTTTTTACATCTGATACAATTTAAAAATTCCGAATTGCGTTTAACGCAAAAAAAATGTAATATCAACGAACACAAAGCAATTTATTTCATAAAACAATAAATTTTTGAAATCGTCATTAAGAATCAATTACAATAACAAACAAGTATCGTATAATTTTGACTTAAGGTGGGTTCTAAAAATTCACTTTTAGAGATTTGACTAAAAATCGGAGAA
>CAZQIC010000115.1:0-15943 GCA_964593555.1 uncultured Bacteroidia bacterium
ATATAAAAGTACTTATAAACAGTACCTTTTGTTTGTTAAAATCTTTCATCATTATCAACCGAAAAATGTTGATAATTAAGCTTGTTTTAAACCTTGCGTTTCCTTTGCTATTCGCTAACTTCGGGCGCCTTTAAACACCTGATTTCTGCAATAATTATGCTAAGAAAATAAGGCTGACAAAAGAGCAGAATTAGAGTAAAATTTCGTAAATTAATAGCTTGTTTTTAAACCATATTTAATAAATTTTAAGATCGTTTTATTATGGCAGATGGAGAGAAAATTATCCCGATAAATATTGAAGAGGAAATGAAATCAGCCTACATCGATTATTCGATGTCGGTTATTGTTTCCAGGGCATTACCTGATGTACGCGACGGGTTAAAGCCTGTACACAGAAGGGTGTTATTCGGGATGCTTGATCTTGGTGTACTTTCAAACAGACCGCATAAAAAATCAGCAAGGATAGTAGGGGAAGTGTTAGGTAAATATCACCCGCATGGTGACAGTTCGGTATATGACACAATGGTACGCATGGCTCAACCATGGAGTTTGCGTTATCCTTTGATTGACGGGCAGGGAAACTTTGGTTCAGTTGACGGTGACAGCCCGGCAGCGATGCGTTATACAGAAGCGCGTTTGAAAAAGATAGCGGAAGAAATGCTGATTGACATTGAGAAAGATACTGTTGACTTCAGACCAAATTTTGATGACTCATTAGAAGAGCCTACGGTTCTTCCAACGCGTATTCCTAATTTATTGGTGAATGGTTCATCGGGAATTGCTGTTGGTATGGCAACGAATATGCCACCTCACAATCTTTCCGAAATTGTTGATGCGACCATTGCATATATTGACAACAAAACAATTGACGTTGCAGGTTTAATGAAATATGTGAAGGCCCCTGATTTTCCTACGGGTGGTACTATTTACGGATTCGAGGGAGTTCGCAATGCATTTGAAACAGGAAGAGGAAGAATTGTTGTAAGAGCGAAAACTACCATTGAAGTGGTTAAGGACAGGGAGCGTATCATAGTAACCGAAATTCCTTACATGGTAAACAAAGCGGAGATGATCAAGAAAACCGCCGACCTTATCAATGATAAAAAAATAGATGGCATATCAGATATCCGCGATGAGAGTGATCGCGACGGAATGCGTATTGTATATGAATTGAAAAGAGATGCAATCGCCAATGTGGTGTTGAATCATTTATACAAACACACAGAACTTCAATCGGCTTTCAGTGTAAATAATATTGCACTGGTAGGAGGAAGACCGCTTGTATTGAACCTGAGAGATCTTATTGTACACTTTGTTGATCACAGGCACGAAGTAGTAATCAGAAGAACAAAATATGAGTTAGCAGAAGCAGAGAAGAGAGCTCATATTTTACAAGGATATTTAATTGCACTTGATCACCTCGATGAAGTAATTAAACTGATTCGTGCTTCCGCTACCCCTCAGGAGGCACAGGATGGCTTAATGAAAAACTTTGGACTGAGCGAAATTCAATCTAAAGCAATACTTGAGATGAGACTGCGTGTACTCACTGGTTTAGAGAGAGATAAGATAAAAGAAGAGTACGACAATTTAATGCAGCTTATCGCATATTTAAAAGATGTATTGGAAGATGAGACATTAAGAATGGAGATCATTAAAGATGAATTAAGAGAAGTAAAAGATAAGTATGGTGACGAAAGAAGGACGGAAGTTGTATTAGCATCCGGCGAATTCAGGATGGAAGATATGATTGCGGATGAAGAAGTAGTAGTTACTATTTCGCACATGGGTTATATTAAACGTACACCACTAACAGAATACCGCACGCAGAACAGGGGAGGAGCTGGATCAAAAGGAACAAGCACACGCGATGAAGATTTCCTGGAACATTTATTTATAGCATCTACGCATAACTATATTTTATTCTTTACGGAGAAAGGGGCATGTTATTGGTTAAGAGCCTATGAAGTACCTGAAGGAAATAAAGCTTCTAAAGGAAGAGCAATTCAAAACCTCATCAATATAGCGCCTGATGATAAAGTAAAAGCATTCATCAATATTAAAACCTTAGAGGATCAGGAGTACATTAATAATAATTACATTATTATGTGTACTAAAAATGGTATTATTAAAAAGACGACAATTGAAGCCTATTCCAGACCACGTGCGAATGGTATTAATGCAATTACCGTACGTGACGGCGACTCATTATTGGAAGCAAAATTGACCAATGGAAAATGTGAGATTATGCTTGCTTCTAAGCATGGAAAAGTAGTTCGTTTCAACGAATCAACAGTACGTCCAATGGGCCGTAACGCTTCCGGTGTAAGAGGAATAAATCTTGATGAGGATGCAGGAAATGAAGTGATCGGAATGGTTGCCCTTCAGGACCCTACAGAAAATGTATTGGTAGTAGCAGAAAAAGGATTTGGTAAACGTTCAGAGTTAGAAGAATATCGTGTGACTAACAGAGGCGGAAAAGGTGTTAAAACAATAAACATCACTGATAAAACGGGCAGCCTTGTTGCAATCAAAGCGGTAACAGATAAAAACGACTTGATGATTATCACTAAATCAGGAGTTGTTATCCGTCTTTCAGTAAACAAACTAAGATTAATTGGCCGCGTTTCACAAGGTGTTAAATTAATTAACCTTCGTGATGACGATGGAATAGCTTCTGTTGCAAGTGTTGATGCCGATCCGGTTGAAGCGCAAATTGCAGAAGGAGCGGAAGGGACTGAAGGACAAACACCTGAAAATATAATTCCGACCGCTGAAGGCGAAACCGGAAGTATAACAGATGATAATATTGATTCGGCTCCGGCAGATGAGGAAACACCCGGCATTGAACCTGTAGAAGATTAATACAGCTAATATTGTCTTCTCGATTTATTAACTAACCCAATTTTATCCCCGGAAATAAAGGGTTTGTCAGAATTATACAATGACAGGTATATCTATTTAGTTAATTTTGGTCGAAATAAAAACAAAAAAACATAATCGAATAAAAATGAACAATAAGTTAAAAACTTTTTTACTTTTCTCCGCAATAGTAATCGGGGCAACATCAAACCTCAGATCACAGTCAACATTAGTCGAAAAAGTAGATGCCATTCCGGGCAGCGCCAATATTCCATATGAAAAATGGAAGCTTCCGAACGGCCTTACACTTATTATAAGTGAAGATCACTCCGATCCGATGGTGAACGTACAGATATTATACAAAGTAGGTTCTGCAAGAGAGAGTATTGGCAAATCGGGTTTTGCACATTTCTTTGAGCACATGATGTTCCAGGGATCACTGAACGTGAAAGATGAAGAGCATTTTAAAATTGTTTCTGAAGCCGGAGGAGACATGAACGGAAACACTACACGTGACCGCACTATGTATTATAATAATGTTCCAAGCAATCAGCTGGAAGTAGCATTGTGGCTTGAGTCTGACAGGATGGGATTTTTATTGGATTCGTTAACAAGCCGCAAATTTGAGAATCAACGTGACGCGGTGAAAAACGAAAAATCGCAGAACTTCGAGAACCAGCCTTACGCAATGGCATTTACAGAATTTATTAATCAAACACTTTACCCTCCTGATCATCCTTACAGCTGGCCTGTAATCGGATACTTAGATGATCTTAACAGGGCATCATTAGATGACGTTAAGAATTTTTTTCTTCGCTGGTATGGGCCTAACAATGCAATTTTAACTGTTGCCGGAGATATTGATCCTAAAAATGTATTGGCTTTAGTAGAAAAATATTTCGGACCATTTAAACCGGGGCCTGAAGTAAAGAAAGCCAAAATTCCGGCTGTTGTACTTCCTAATGATAAATATATGAGTTACAGGGATAATGTTTATTTACCAATGAGTCTTCGCACATATCCAACGGTTCCTCAGTATCATCGTGATGAAGCTCCGCTTGAATTGATGGCCAGTATGCTTGGTGATGGCAATAACTCACTGATGTATAAAAATTTTGTTAAGAGCAAATTTGCTGCTGAGGCTGGTGTATCATATGGCAGCGCCGGCGCAGGAAATGAACTTGCCGGGGAAATGAACATGCACATCTTTGCTTATCCGCCAGAAGATTTTAATCTTGAAAAAATGTTCAATGACATGGAAGCAAAAGTAAAAACTACGTTGGATGAATTTGAAAAAACAGGAATTACCGATGAATCGCTCCTACGCGCTAAATCTAAAATGGAATCACAGACAGTTGATATCACTGAAAGTATCCAGGGCAAAGCAACAGTATTGGCTTATTGGGAATGGTTGAACGGTGGGAAAAAGTTTAATATGACCGATGAATTGGACAGGTACAATAAAGTAGCAAAAGAAGATATAGCGCGTGTGTTTAATAAATACATTAAAGGAGCCGGAGCTGCTGTTGTAAATGTTTACCCAAAAACTTCAGCTAAAGATTCTGTAAAAAGCATTTATCCTTATACAGGAGTTCAGTTTAAAGACGATCCGCAATACAGCGGGTTAACATACAACAGGGTAATAGATAATATTGACAGAGCAAAAAGACCCGCTGCATCAGCTCCTAAGCTGCCAACTGTTCCTGATTTTTATCAAAGCAAATTAGCAAACGGATTAGAAATTATTGGAACTAAAGTTTCCGAAACTTCAAAAATTGTTCTCTATTTCGAAATCGAGGGTGGGGACCTTGTGTTGAAGCCGGAAGAAATGAAAAAGAATGGTATTGCTGAATTCACCGGTTTAATGATGAATGAAAGCACAAAAAATTTTACGGCTGAACAGATCAGCGCGGAGCTTGAAAAACTAGGAAGTGCAATTTCTATTAATGGGTCAAAAGACGGATCGAGTATATACGTTACAACACTGAAAAAGAATCTTGATGCTACCTTAAAAGTTTTAGATGAAAAACTATTCAATCCAAAATTTGATGCTGAAGATTTTAAGAGAGTAAAAAAACAATACAAGGAATCTATTGCCAGCGACAAAAAAAGTCCTCAGTCACAAGCCAGGAAAGCATACATGAATATATTATATGGAAATACTATTCTTGGACTTAGCCCTACTTCAAAAAATATAGAAGGACTTGAACTGGCGGATCTGAAATCGTATTATGAAAATTATTATTCTCCTTCGGTTACAAAACTTGTTATCACAGGTGATATAGATGAAAAAGAAATATTACCTAAACTTGATTTTTTGAATAAATGGAAAGCGAAAGAAGTAATAATACCACCCGTGCCAAGTGTAAGCGCAGTAATAGAACCACAGATATATCTTGTAAATAAAGATTTCGCACCGTCATCTGTGATCTATATGGGACAAGTATCAGAGAAATTTGATGCGACAGGCGAATATTTTAAAAATACCGCCGCTAACTTTGTATTGGGAGGTAACTTCAACAGCAGGCTCAATCTTAACCTCAGAGAAAACAAAGGCTATACATATGGTATATTCTCGGCTACAACCGGGAATAAATATACCGGAAGATTCACCATTTCTGCTTCTGTGAAACGTTCCTCAACTGCGGCTTCTCTTGCTGAGATAATGAAAGAAGTAAGCAACTATAAAGAAAATGGAGTTTCTGACGAAGATGTTGCATTTACTAAAAACTCCATGTTGAACAGCGAAGCATTACAATATGAGACGCCGGATCAAAAGGCATCATTTTTGTATGACATTGCTTATTATAAACTTGATAAAGATTTTAAAGCTAAACAGGCTGCTGCACTTAAGCTGATGTCAAAGGAAGATTTTAATGCGCAGATCAAAAAAATGATCGATCCTTCAAAAATGGCAATTGTTATTGTTGGTGATAAGGATATGATCAAGGATCAGCTGGAAAAAATGAACGTAACAAATGTTAAGGATTTTAATGACAAACTGAACGTTAAGAAAGTTAAAAATATTGATCTAGATTAATGAAAGGAAAAATAAAACTAACCGCTATTGTAATATTTGCTACGGCATTTATTCATGTGCATGCGCAAAAAAATAAATTACAAACTGCATATAGCGCGCTGAATATAAAGGAACTCGACAGGGCCAAGGAAGCCATTGATCTTGCAGTAGAACATCCGGAAACCAAAGGCGATGCAAAAACCTGGTATTACAGGGGAAAAATATATTTAGCTATAAATGATAATCGTGAAAAATTTAAGGACCTTGATCCGGAGTCGGCTGAAAAAGCGTACATAGGTTTTTTAAAGTGTCTTCAGTTAGATAAGGACGGACTATATAAGAAAAACACCAGTAATGAGAATAATGCCGATGGACTGCTAGTGATGTGTGCAGTTCGCGTCTTTAACAAAGCCAGCGTTGATTTTAACAACAAGGATTTTGAAGACGCTGCCCGCCATTTTGCTGAGTTGTACGATGCTTTTCCTTACGACAAGGAAAAATCGTTACCCCGCAGTAATATTACCAATGAATCCTTAACGTATAACCTGTACCGCGTTTATTTAGCTGCAGATAATAAGGCAAAAGCAAAAGAATACTTGCAAAAACTAATCGATATTAAATATAAAAGTCCGGATATATATCTTGACATGTCGCAGCTATATTTTGAAGAAAAAGATACAGCTAAAGGGATCAGTTATATAGATATAGGAAGGGACATGTTTGATGATAACATGGATATTATTAATGCGGAGATAAGTGTATATGTTACACTGGGAAAAATGGATGTGCTCCTGGAAAAAGTAACAAAGGCAATTGCATCTGCTCCGGATAATGAAGTACTGCAATGGATACAGGCAAAAGTATATGAACAAAAAGGAGAGTTAGCAAAAGCAGAGGAAGGTTACAAAAAAGCGATTGAAATTAAACCAGATTATTTCGACGCACTTTATAACCTGGGCGCCCTCTATTTTAATAATGGCGTGGCGTGGAACAATAAGGCGAGTAACTTACCGTTGAATGCCTCAGCAAAAATGAAAGAGTATGATGCAAATGCAGAAAAAGAATTTAGCAATT
The DNA here is from genome assembly GCA_964593555.1 of uncultured Bacteroidia bacterium. Classification (GTDB taxonomy): domain Bacteria; phylum Bacteroidota; class Bacteroidia; order JAFLBG01; family JAFLBG01; genus CAZQIC01. The sequence continues at coordinate 6,956 of CAZQIC010000115.1, forward strand.
CACTCGTTTATTTTGAAAAGGCTTTAACTGTAAATGATTCAGACAGAACTTTATTGCGTGCGCTTAAACAGCTGTATTTAAGAAGAGGGGAGACGGATAAAGCCAAAAAAATGGATGAAAAACTGAATACTAAAAAGTAACAGGATGCAAAAAATATTTTTAACTCTCGCTTTGTTTTTTGTAATAGCAATTGCGTATCCTCAACAGGCAAAAGTTGTTACCGCATGGAAATACCTTAGCGATTACAATGAAGAAAAAGATGTTAAATCACTGCAGAGTGCTAAGGAGGCAATAGATGTTGCTACGGCAGATGAAACCACTAAGGCAGAAGCTAAAACATGGTGGTACAAAGCACTTATTTATCATTCTTTGTTTGAGTATAACCTTAAGACAAACACTGAGAAACTAACCGACATAAGTGATCCGAACAAAAAAACATTAATTGGCTATCAAACTACCAGCACCAGCGAACTTCAACTAGCTTATGAAGCAACCAATAAAGTAAAAGAACTGGATACAAAAAATAAATATACCCCTGAGATCGCGCCGCGCCAGGGAGTTTTCTCAAAACATTTTGAAAACAAAGGTATTGCCTGCTACAATGCAAAAGTTTACGCTGACGCATTACCAATGTTTGAAAAAGCGATAGAAATTAATACTGCTCTTGGAATTGTTGATTCTAACAATACGAACAACGCCGCTATAGTCGCAGAAAGAAGCAAGAACTATGAAAGAGCCAAAGTCCATTATCAAAAATTAATTGATATGAAATTTGGAAAAGCGGCCACCTACAATTCACTTGCAAATATTTACCTCACGTTAAATGATGCGGAAGGCGCTAAAGCAGTTATTCAAAAAGGATTGGTGGCATATCCCGACGATCTTAATTTAGTAATTGCAGAAACAAACTTTGCATTAAAAAGTGGGGAGAACCAGAAAGCCATTGATAATTTAAATATTGCCATTAAAAAAATGCCTAACGATGCTAATCTTTATTTAGTACTGGGTAATGTATTTGATAACCTGGCAAACCCAAAAGATGCGAGCGGAAATGAATTGGAAAAGCCCGCAAACTACGAAGAACTGCTTGCTAACGCAGAGACCAATTACAAAAAAGCAATTGAATTAAAACCTAATTATTTTGATGCCCTTTATAATCTTGGTGTTCTTTACAATAACCATGGCGTATCAAAATCTAAAAAAGCCGATACCATTATTGACCAGGCTAAATATGCAAAAGCAAATGCAGATGCGAATGAAGAGTTTAAAAGAGCGATACCCATTTTAGAAAAGGCCCTGGAAATATCTCCAACTGATAAAGGCACCATGTTCGCTCTGAAACAATTGTACAGCCGTACCGAGCAAACAGAAAAACTAAATGCTATTACCGAGAAACTGAAAAATTAGCCAGGTATTATTTTAACATAAAAAATGCTGCACTAATTGTGCAGTATTTTTTTTTCGCAAACCTCTCTGAAAGTTTTTCCCTGAGCCTTAGCATCGATCCAACTGAAAAGGCCGATCCCTTCGCTCTGGAACAAATTCTTCTCCTCCCCCCCCAAAAAATTCTTTTAAGGCTGAAAAATATTTTTTTTCAGATTTTTTATCTTCAATCGGAAAAATATTCTTTTTGAAAAAGTCAAGCAGAAGAGATTCGTTCGGAGACAACTCCCTCTTTTCAAGGATGTATTTTTCAATAACCAAGCATTGCTTTTGAAATAAACCAAAACTATCCTGCTCATAAAACACTTGCAATTGAAGCCAATAGGTATGAAGTGTAATATCCCTTCTGATGGAAATGTCCTGATCAGTAATGACATTGTTTATTAACCGCAGTGATTGCCTGTAATTTGAATCCATAAAAAAAAGATAGGCGCAATTATAAAGCAGAATTTTGCGTTTAACTGCTGTAATTTTTTCTCCCATTTCCTTCAGACCATTTTTTATTTCATTATATATCGTATCTATTTTTTCAGGATTAGCACTCATAATATAAAAATCTGTTTCTATAGTTAGGCCTTTAGAAAAAACAGAAGGGTCCGGCTTATCATTTATCCTGCCGTAATCCTTGAATGTGCTTAACGTTGCGAAGAACCTTTTATCGTCTCTCAAATCCTTAAAAAGTAACAACAAACTGCTTAAGCAATTAAGATAATGTTTACGGAACAACTGCTTTTTATCTGGTTCATCATCAAACAATGCTAACTGTTTCTCTAAATACTGGGATGATTCTTTCAGATTGTTTTTAATAAAGTGAGCGCAATAAGCATTCAGTTGATAAAAGATGACTTTGCTTCTAAATGATTTTGCATGTTTCTCATCCTGCAATAAATAATTTTTAATTATCTGGTCGAACTGTTTATTCCCAGATTGCTTTTCGGTTTTAACTGATAATATACTTACCTGGTATCTTAAAAACTGAAACTCATTCAGGTTGGTTAACTTATCAAGTACAAGTTGCTTTTGTTTATAGATCAATGTTATGTGCTCCTGTCCTGTTTTAGCAAATGAAGATTGTAACATCAGGTTTAATTTTAAATCTAATGCTTCCAGCTGGGCAGGAAAATCTTCCTGTTTATTTGAAATAGCTAAAACTTTATTGGCTATCTCCCAGCTTTGTGCAAATAAATATTTTGCTGAAAGAAGCTTTGCCTGCATTAAAAGGCGTTTTGTTTCGAAAGTAGTGTAGTGGAAGGATTCGAGACTTTTTAGAATTTGTTTATATAAATAGTTCTTGGTAACGTGTAATTGTGTTGCAAATTTTTCCTTCCTGAATTTTTTATCCAGCCAATCATCATCATTTTCTTTTTGTTTTTCTATCGCATTGAACAGCTTTACATAGTTGTTGTCAGCTTCAGGCGAGTGCTTAAGAGAATATTTTTTAAAGTATCCTTTCTCGTTGCGGGATAAAGAATGGATGAGATCAAAGAGATTATTTTTCATCAGAAATATTTTTTCGATTACAATTAACAGATTTTTTTACACGAAAAGCATAAAAACAAGTACTTATTTTAGTCGTTCAATAAATACAAAATTAATATGTAATTAATTATTAATCAATATATTATAAATATACTATATACTTTCAATTTATACAAAAAAAATGGTTTTGCATGGTAATAGGACACTATCTGATATAGTTTTGTTTCATCATCAATTAGCACTTACACCGGCAGCCGAAAAGGTAAACAAAGAGTAGGCAAAAAAAACATAAAATGGAAAAGAAAAAACTCAGTCTTAACGATTTAAAAGTAAATAGTTTTATTACACAAATAGAAACAAATGAGAGAGAAACGTTTATTGGAGCTGCTAATGACAACACAACTGATGGTTCAATTGGGGTGATCTGTCTCGCATCATGGGGAGCATGGTGCAACCTTACACCTCTTCGTATAAAGGCATCTCCATTGACAGAGAGAATAATTCCTTTTCTCAGATCGGATAACGGTTGTTCGGGAGCACAATTTTCTTGTCCAACTGACCCAACAATCCAATCCGCAGGCAGATGTTATTCGGAACAAAAAGGATGTGAGTTAATGTAATTTGTAATATTTTCTTTTGCACATGAACCAAATATGAAATCAATGAAAAAAGTCAAAGCGTCATTGGGTAAATTGACCGTAGAAAGTTTTATAACCAAAATAGAGAGTTTTGAAAAACAAACTGTAAATGGAGGTACCCTTATTGATATAATATCTCTAATCATATGTCCGGCTGGAGTACCATTTGGTCCTCAGCCAATCGGCTCTCATTCATTGGATGATATCTGTCCAAAAACGCAAAGAGGTTGTCCTGTTGGCCCGCCCGTGAGCCAGACTTGTCCAAATGGTTCACAAGCGTTTAATAGCTGTGGAAACTGGTGCCAACCAACGGCAACAACGTGTACAATAAACGGTTAAAAATAGCAATGATATATTATACAACTCTTCAAATGCAGAACCTTTTCTTTACCACACCAATATAATGTTTTCATATCTAGTAATCTCTTTGCTCAAGCATGAAAACAATATTCTCTGTTTATTAAAATAAATACACCGATCGCTGAAAAGGTGAAACCAGAGTAGGCAAAAAAAACAAAAATATGAAGTCTTTAAGAAATAAATTTTAGCGCACATTGCAAGGAAACAATGAAGGATTATAAACTTTTTATAAATAATTTATTCAAAAACGATTAACCATGAAAAAGAAATTTCAATTAGAAGAATTATCAGTGAATAGCTTTGTTACCGAATTGAGTGATAAAGAGGGTGCGACTGTGGAGGGTGGTACAATACTTAGCTTAATTTCCGGAATTATAATTAGTTTCTCCGTTAAGCAAATTTATGACATTAGGGAAATTGACAGGCACAATCAGGAAACAATCAAAAGCCAAGCTATGGGAAGAGCTTGTCCAGTGCTAACAATCGGAGGCAATTGTTTGACGCCAACAGTTACTTGTAACGTTACTCATGTCCCAAATTCAAGTTGTGGATTGGTTACTCAGGAATAATTTTGGCATTGTTGGATAAGCATTATTCTTGTATCTAGTAGACTAAAAATGGAATAAAAAAGCCTCGAACATCTGTTAAAATGTTTGAGGCTTTTCGTCAACCTTTTCGAATCAATAATAAGCTAACCATACATGTTCAATCTCTTCTTCACCTCACCAATGTAATGTTTCCATGTTTGGTAACCTCTGTGTTATCAAGCATGGAAGCCTTTAGCACATAAGAGAATACTGCGGCGTCTAATCGCTCTCCGTTGTAAATTCCGTTCCAGCCAACGTTGATATCCGTTGTTTCAAAAACTTTTTCTCCCCAGCGGTTAAATATTTCGAAACGCATATACTTTATACAGTTACTTCTCGCATAAAGAATTTCGTTAGCACCATCTTCATTTGGCGAAAAAGCATTGGGTACAAACAATTCAGCGCATTGTATTTCTACTGTTACATAAACAGTATCATTACTGGTACATCCGCTTGCATCAGTAACCGTTACCACATACATAGTATTCAGGGTAGGGGAGGCAATAGGATTTGCACAGGTGATGCAGTTTAATCCATCTGCAGGTGACCAGTTGTAATTTCCGCCGCCGATTGCGGATAAATTTGTAGAAGATCCAATTATTATTGTGGTTGTTCCAACAGCAGTAACAGTAGGAGTAGCCAACACCGTTACAAAAACAGAATCAATGTCCAGGCACGGTCCGTTTGAGACTGTAACATAATACATAGTGTTTCCGCCGGGCGTTGCAACAGGAGTTGAAATGGATGAATTACTTAAACTGCCTGTGGGTGTCCATAAATAAGTATTTCCTCCGCTTGCAGAAAGTAATGCATTTTCTCCAACACAAATTATCGTATCAGCACCCGCATTTGCAACAGGAATCTGATTCGCATTTACCATTGCAATAGTTGTATCGGCACAGCCATTGTTTGCAATACCTGTAAGTGTATATGTTGTTGGAGTGGTTGGATGAACAGTAACTATAGTTGCTGTAGGGTTGCTGACACCACTAGCTGGCGACCATTGATAATTGTTACCGCCAAACGCACTTAAAGTGGCGCTGTCGCCAACACAAATGGAGCTGATGCTAGCAACCGCTTGTATTGTCGCTGAAAGAATAGTAATTGGTTTAATAACAGTATCGTTAGAACATTCTTGTGCAATAGTAAATACAACTAAATATGTACCAGGCGCTGCATAATGATGCACAGGATTTTGAAGCGCTGAAGAATTACCATCACCAAAATTCCAACTCCATGTGCGCGGGCCCGGGCAACCTTGCATTGTTGCGGTAGTAGTGTCAGTGAAATAAACAGAATCTTTACAACTATGTAAATGTGTAAAGCCAATTGCATCATCTGGCAATACTGAAACATTAAAATAACTTTCGTTAAAAGCGGAAACAAATGTGTAACAATCGGTAGTAGTGCCGGGCAATTCAAAACCATTGGCAAGAAAAGTAGGAGTAAGTGAATTCGGATCTTCTATTACAGATAAAAACGAAGAAGAACATCCCGGATTGATATATATTTTTCCATTGGGTGCATTTTGAATATAGCTGCAGCCAAATGAAGGTGTTTGTCCAATGAACTGGCGCGATGCGATAATGTTGGCAGCACACATATCGTACTGGTAAATTTGTCCGCCAAGTGTTTGTCCCATATATAATTTAGTATTATCCGGAGAAAATGATGCGGCTTGTCTTTCTGTATTATCAAGTGCGATAGGGTTGGATACTACACCGGTCGTATTATCAAAATCGAACAAATGGGGGAGTGCGCCAGAGCTTTGCATGGTGACCACCATTTTTTTTCCGTTAGGGGAAAATTTTAAAATTCCCCTGTCAGAAAACATTCCCGTTGCCCATAATGGATTACCAACAGGACTTGATTTCACAGGCGTTGTTGTAATGCCCGCGGCTGTAATAAGAAACGCATCGTATTCATTGCTATCGTATTTACCCGTTACTACCCAAACATCTTTACCATTACAATGATTCACCGCGCCAACAGTTTCCTGTAATGTGCTATCGAGTAGTAAAATATCTTTTTGGCCTGCAACAACATCACCCAATCCACCATTCATGTTCATGTCAATTTTATTGTAGTGTAATTTACTGTAACCTGTATTATTTATATCGGCAGTGTTATAAGTGAACACATAAATAATATCCGGATTTCCCGGTTGCGGAATTGCAAGGCCTTGTGTGTATGCGCTGCTGCCAATAATGTTTTGTCCGTTAGGCATAGGATTATGACAGCGGTCGTAAATAGTACAAGCATCAGTATAAAAAAGTAAGTTACCATTTGCATCACAGGTTGTATTTACACCTTCGGATTGCGGGCAGGAAAAATCTTTATCTGAATCGGAAATAAATGCAGGATCTTCCCAGTTAAAATCAATTCCAGCACCTGTTTTTGTGTACCAGATATTGGCTTCGTTATGCGGATAAGAAACCCTCCGCCCTACTTTTCGGTAGGGGAGTAGCGTTATTGAATCGGGAACATAATTACTACCTCCAACATTTACCTGTTCGAATGTAGCATCAATAGAATTTGTAAGCACAGCGCCGGGTTTAATATCATAAGTGAGCCAGAAATAATTTCTCTTCGCCGCAAAAATTACCTGGTTGGTATTGGGGAAAGTTAAATTACCAGTTGGATTATTAATGGTACCAAGCAATACAGGGTTAGGATGACAATAGAACTGATCAATGGTATCGGTGTACCAAAGCTTTGCGGTTAAAATATCAGTAGCGGGGTTTGTAGAACCATTGGTAGTAAAATTAAAATCATCTGTAGTTAAAGCAGCCGCACTAAGTGTAGGATCCGTAAAAATAAGTTCGGCGCCAAAAATTACGCGGTCGGTTTCGCTTGCAGCAACCGATGTCCAGAATGGCTGCAAGGAAGTAACGTATTGTGTATCTTCAATGATCACTGTATAATCTTCAACATCGCCGCGAAAAATATCCTGGCAGTTTCCAGCGAGCACGGGAATATTTACAGAGTCGTTGGTCGCGATACGAAATCTTGTCGCGCCGGTAACAGCATTAATGGGCACAGTAAATTTCTGTGGGAAAAAAAAGCCTGGAAATATACTGTGATCTTTAATTTTTTCTACGCCGTTATTAAATGCCTGGTTCTGATCATAATCAATCCATGTGGTGATGTATTGTATGTTAAAAACCGCGAAGCCCACATAGTATCCATATTCACGGCCTTTTTTTAAAGTAGTGGATAAGCCGGTAAAATTTTCGTATCCCATTTTTCCGGCAGAGTAATTTTGTATAGAACCAAGTTCAAAATAAACAAGGCCAATGGAATCTATAACAGGCTGCGGGCCGGAAACTAACGGAGTGCAGTATTGAGCGTGAATAGTTTTAGTAAAAAGTAAACAAAGAAGGGTAAAGCTTATGTATAAATATTGTTTCATGTGTATGTAATTTATTAAAGTTTCTGATTGTCACATGGAATACGCCATATACTAAGTTAAGTATTAATGTTAAAAAGGGTATTGAGATATGTTTGCATTTTGGTATATGAATAGACAAATACTATTTAACATAATGTTAATTATAAGACAACAATATAGCTAAAATAAGCAATTTTTAAAGTATTATAGCTATGTTTAAACAATTAATAAGAATCTTGGGCGACATTTCTAACCTTGCACCATTAATCTATATAAGATTAAAAAATTCATGTAAAACTTCGCAGGCTTTTATGAGTTTGTACGACTACTATCCAAGCGTTAAAAAACTGATCCTAACAAACGGCGGAAATAATGATGATGCTAAGGATGTTTACCAGGAAGCTTTAATAATTGTCTGTAAAAAGATCCGCAATACCAATTTTACCCTAACCTCTTCTTTAAATACGTATTTATACAGCGTTTGTAATTATATCTGGAAAGACGAATTGAAAAAAAGAAAAAAGTTTCAATCCATTGAATCCTTGCCGGCTTTAGAAACATCCATTGAACTTGATCTTGAACAAACGTTGGAAAACGAAAAGATCTGCAAACTCGCTGAACAATCATTACTAACACTTGGTAATCGTTGCCGTGAGATCCTGAAGCTATTTTATTTTGATTCCTGGAGCATGGAAAAAATTTCGAAAAAATTTAATTATAAGTCTGAAAAAACCGCACGTAACCAGAAATATAAATGCCTGGAAGCTGCACGCATCAAATTAGATGAATATAAAAAAAATGGTGGTCTATGATGCAACGCACATATCTCGACTCCGCTCGATATGACAACACACTAATGTCAGTTCGAGCGAAGTCGAGAACAACAAAAAAAATTAAAACTGGTTAAAAATACATATACCATGAGAAACGAACTTGAATTAGCACAAACAATCGATTTATATATACGCGGAAAACTTTCCGAAGCCGATAGAATCGATTTTGAAAAACAGATCATCGCCGATCCTTCTCTTAAACAGAAAATAAACACACAACGGGAATTATTATCTGGTATTGAGCGCTACGGTATAAA
>CAZQIC010000116.1:0-15409 GCA_964593555.1 uncultured Bacteroidia bacterium
AAACTTTTTTCTAACTTTATGTTCTTAATATCTTATTCGGTATAAACTCTATTAAGATGTTACCTTACAAACAAAGGTTGCATCAACAACCAATGCCTGTTAATTGTATGAAATTCAGTCAGTTAAATAAGGTAAAGACCGTTTTTAGTGTGAAAAATTGCAAAAAACCGCATCCAACAAAATAAAAGGACAATGGATAGTTTTTTACATTTTAGAAGCTTGCTTGTATACTTGCGGTGGTGATGTGATTTTGTTTTTTTTCAGCACGTTTGACCACGAGGTTCGTTTAGAGGGACAATTTTTTCTGAGTAATTTTTTTTGAAAAGGTTTCCCGAATATTCTTAATGGGTTCTTCAAAAAAGCGGAACAAAAAATTCGAAATCAACCCAACAACAATTAAATAATTCGAGTAACGCAGTAAGGCTTGTACGTCATTATGTACGGGCCAGAATTTTAGAAAAGTGTACATGAGGGGTAAATGAGAAAGGTAAACTGAATAAGATATATTGCTAATGAATTTTAAGGGCCGGAATGGAATTTTTTCTTCCTTATAACATTCTAGCAGGGGGAATACCAAAATTATTGCAAAGGCATTAATACTGAAATAAAAAGTTTTATTGAAAAAAGTTATTTGGCTGAACTTGATAGTACACATCCATGTAAGTAAAATTATGCCGGTAATGAATGAAATGACTTTTGTTTTCTTCCAAAGTTCGTTTTTATAAACATAGATAAATGCTCCAAGCACACCCACTGCAATACAATCGAGCCGTGTAATAACCAACTTACGAAAGCTCAGATCCCATGTGGTCCAATCAGAGAGCTGTGAGCTTTCCATTGCAAAAAGTATTCGTATTATAAATGGAATGATAATAAACAGGGCAATTGTAGTGGCCAATACACTTTTTTTATTGCTGCTTGTAAAAAAAAGTATCAGCAACAAAAACGGGAACAAAAGATAAAACCACTCTTCAACAGAAAGGCTCCATGATTCCCAGAAAAAAAGATCAAGTGGTTTGTGAAAATTTTGGAGAAAAACAAAATAAGCCGCTGTGTTTTTGTTTATTATCCCCTGCGTTATGCCAACATACACAAGTACTATATTAATAATGAGAAATAAAAAATAATTAGGAAGTGTTCGGAACCATCTTCGTTGTATGAAGTCTATAGCAGATCGCAATGTCCATTTTTCTTCCGCATTTAATTTATTGATGATCATTCGTCCAATAAGAAAACCGCTGAGTACAAAAAATATATCAACTCCATCCGGCAATTTCATGTAAGGCAGAATGTTGAAATGGGGAGACAGAAGTAAGCTGCTGTGAAGGATCAAAACGAAAATGATAGCAGCGCTCCTTATAGTATCCAGTCCTGCGTTACGATTTTTCGTGTTTAACATATTAAATATGAAATCTAATTTCTCGCCATAAAAGGCGGGATTGTTCGACTAAGTATTCAAAGAAAATACATTCTCACAAATAAGCAAAGAACCACGACTTATGGTCGTGGTTCTTTTAACTGATCTTGTTTTATAAAATTAACTTCCGCATGCTTCACATCCTTCCGGATTATCAAGTGAGCAGGATATATCATCCATCTGCGCTTCAACATTCACTACTTGTTCTTCCGTAACAACAGGCGTAATTTGTTTTTCTGCCTGGTTCTCAACAGTGAATTTAATTGCATCGGCTGCAGCCTTCGTACGTAAGTAGTACATGCCTGTTTTGAGTCCCTTTTTCCAAGCGTAAAAGTGCATAGAAGTAAGTTTTGCAAAGTTCGGTGATTGTACAAATACATTTAAACTTTGGCTTTGGCAGATATAAGCGCCGCGATCAGCAGCCATATCCAGCAATGTTTTTTGTTTTATTTCCCAAACAGTTTTGTAAAGTTCTTTTATGTTCGCTGGTACCTCATCAATATCCTGTACAGATCCGTTTGCTCCGATTATTTTGCTTTTTAGTCTGTCGTTCCAAATTCCGAGTTTAACAAGGTCTTTCAATAAGTGTTTGTTAACTACTACAAACTCTCCTGATAAAACTCTTCTTGTATAAATGTTAGAAGTGTATGGTTCAAAGCATTCGTTGTTGCCAAGTATTTGCGAAGTAGAAGCTGTTGGCATTGGCGCTACTAATAATGAATTACGCACACCGTGCTTTTTCACTTCTTCTTTTAAGATATCCCATTCCCATCTTGGGCTTGGTGTAACTCCCCACATATCAAACTGGAAAATTCCTTTTGATACAGGTGATCCTGCAAATGTTTCGTATGCTCCTTCCGCGATCGCAAGATCTTTAGAAGCAGTCATGGCAGCGTAATAAATTGTTTCGTGAATTTCCGTGTTCAGTTTTTGTGCTCCGTCAGAATCAAAAGGCATACGAAGCAAAATGAAAGCATCTGCTAATCCTTGTACACCAAGGCCGATAGGGCGGTGGCGTAAATTAGAGCGTCTTGCTTCAGGCACAGGGTAATAATTACGATCGATTATTTTGTTGAGGTTTTTTGTGATCACATAAGTAACCTCAAATAATTTTTGATGATCAAATGCTCCGTCGATCACAAATCTTGGCAATGCGATAGATGCAAGATTACATACTGCGATCTCATCCGGTGCAGTGTACTCAATAATTTCTGTACACAGGTTAGATGATTTTATTGTACCTAAATTTTGCTGGTTGCTTTTCGAGTTACATGCATCTTTGTAAAGCATGTAAGGGTTGCCTGTTTCAATTTGTGATTCAAGTATTTTGTTCCAAAGGTCACGGGCTTCAATTGTTTTGCGGCCTTTGCCTGCAGCTTCGTAGCTGGTATACAATTTTTCAAACTCTTCACCCCAGCATTCTGCTAATCCAGGTGCTTCGTTAGGGCAGAATAATGTCCACTTTGCGTTATCTTCCACACGTTTCATAAACAAATCTGGTGTCCACATTGCGGTAAATAGATCGCGCGTACGATTCTCTTCTTTACCATTATTTTTCCTCAGATCAAGGAAATCAAAAATATCTGCATGCCATGGCTCTAAGTAAATGGCGAATGATCCTTTGCGTTTTCCTCCGCCCTGATCAACATAGCGTGCCGTATCGTTGAATACACGCAGCATAGGGATGATGCCGTTTGATGTGCCATTTGTTCCTTTGATGTATGATCCTGTTGCACGGATATTGTGAATGCTTAATCCGATTCCTCCGGCAGACTGAGAAATTTTAGCGCAATTTTTTAATGTATCGTAAATACCATCAATGCTATCGTCCTTTGCAGTTAATAAAAAGCAGGATGACATTTGGGGTTTAGGTGTACCGGCATTGAATAATGTTGGTGTTGCATGTGTGAACCAACGCTCACTCATTAAGTGATATGTTTCAATTGCAGAATCAATATCATCTTTGTGAATACCTACTGCTACACGCATAAGCATGTGTTGGGGACGCTCAGCAACTTGTCCGTACAACTTTAATAAATAAGAACGTTCTAATGTTTTGAAACCAAAATAATCGTACCCAAAATCTCTGTCATAGATAATTGTAGAGTCAAGTATGTGTGCATTTTTTGTAATTATTTCGTACACATCTTCTGCAATAAGAGAAGCTCTTTGTCCGGTTTTAGGATCAACATAGTTATAAAGTTTCTCCATTGTTACAGAGAAGGACTTGTTTGTATTTTTGTGAAGGTTGGAAACGGCAATACGCGACGCCAGCAAAGCATAATCAGGATGCTTTGTTGTTAACGATGCGGCAATTTCAGCAGCAAGGTTATCCAGTTCACTTGTCGTAACGCCTTCGTAAATTCCTTCGATAACTTTCATGGCTACCGGAACTGCACTAACGTGCTGCGATTCCAGGCCATAGCAGAGTTTTTGGACTCTTGCAGTGATCTTGTCGAACTTTACGGATTCTTTACGGCCATCTCTTTTGAGTACGTACATAAATGACGGGGATTAAAAAGTTAAAATATTTTAAATTATAATGGATTAAAAGTCTTCGTCTAATGAGAATACATTGTCAGCCTTGTCACTCATTACTCCGGCTTTCTGGTATTCTGCAACGCGTTTTTCAAAGAAATTTGTTTTTCCCTGAAGTGATATCAGTTCCATGAAGTCGAATGGATTGGTTGCGTTGTAGGTTTTTTCACATCCTAAAGCAACCAATAACCTGTCAGCAACAAACTCAATGTATTGACACATCATATCAGCATTCATTCCGATAAGTCGCACGGGTAGTGCATTGGAAACAAAATCCTTTTCTATCATAACAGCGTTTGTTATAATCTCTTTTACTCTTTCTTTTGGAAGTTTGTTTTTTAATTGAGAATAAATAAGACACGCGAAGTCGCAATGAAGGCCTTCGTCGCGTGAAATAAGTTCGTTAGAAAAGCTAAGTCCTGGCATCAATCCTCTTTTCTTTAACCAAAAAATAGAACAGAAGCTGCCTGAAAAGAAAATCCCTTCAACTGCTGCAAATGCAATAAGCCTTTCTGCAAAAGTTCCGTTACCTATCCATTTAATTGCCCACTCTGCTTTTTGTTTAACAGCAGGTACGGTTTCAATGGCATGAAAAAGACCATCTTTTTCAGCAGGATCTTTTATGTATGTATCTATAAGCAATGAATATGTTTCGGAGTGAATGTTCTCCATCATGATCTGAAAGCCGTAAAAGCAGCGGGCTTCAGGGTATTGAGCCTCCTGCATAAAGTTAACCGCAAGGTTCTCATTAACAATACCATCGCTTGCTGCGAAGAAAGCCAATACATGTTTTATAAAATGTCTTTCGTCATCATTTAATTTATTTTCCCAATCTGCCTGATCAGGTGAAAGGTCAATTTCTTCTGCGGTCCAAAAACTTGCTTCAGCCTTTTTATACATTTCCCAGATGTCTTTGTGTTTAATGGGGAATAACACGAATCTGTCTTTGTTGTCTTGTAAAATCGGCTCTACTTCTTGCATTTAATCTCTTTGTTAAACTAATTAATAAATCTATTTATACTCAAATCCTAAAAACCAAGGGCGACAAAGTCCCCAGAGCTTATTCAGCTCTCAATCAAGTGTTCGATAAAAATCGGAAATTTGACCGTTGAAGACATTACAAAAATTGTTAAAAAAAGATCTCATGTCAAGCGTATTAAATTAACATTTGCTCCAAGTTATAAACATGGCCTGCTAACAAACATTTGTTAAGAATTTTTTTTAATTCTTGTAAGTCAAGCGTAGCGCAGGATCCAGCAGTGTGTTTAAAAAAAGTTTTTTTTCTAATAAATAATTCTTGCAAAAACAAAAAATATATTTACCCCTTTGACAAAAGTTCTGCAGCAATTTCCAGTTCACTGTACCAAGCTTCTCCGTACTTACGTACAAGCGGTTCTTTAAGAAAACGAAACACCTGTACGTTTAATTGTGTGCCGCATACATGAGCCGGTTTACATACATTCCACGAGTTAAAATTCAATGCATCACAATCATTCAACTTTGTAATGCGGATAGGGTATAAGTGACATGAAATAGGTTTTTTAAAATCGATAAGGCCTTCCTTATATACTTTTTCGATGGCACATTTTGCGATCCCATCTTTTTCAAAATGCACAAAAGAACAATACTTTTTCTTTCCTCGTCCGTACTGAACAGTGCGTTCGGGCGGCCCATCTTCAACCAAAGGTATTGTATCATCCCCATCTTCATCAACAATGGAAAAACCTTTGGCTTCTATTGTTGCAATACCTTCAGGTGTCATATAGGGCATTGCCTTTTCATAGACTTGCTTTAAAATTTCAGCTTCCCCTTTTTCTAAGGGAGCCCCTGAATCTCCTTCAACACAACAGCCTCCCTTGCAGGCAGTTAGGTTGCAAACAAATTTTTTATCAATCAGTTCTTCTGAAACTAATGTATTGCCAATTGCCATCATGCGCCTTTCTGCCATATTCATTAAATATACGCATTGTTAAGGATTTTTTATAATTTTCAAGTCGGTTTTTTTAAGGAAAAAGCGGGGAATGGCATTTATTATGTATTATATTTATAGTGAAATTTTAAAATCAAATCCATGAAAAACATCTCTACGATACTTAGTGCAGTTTTATTTTTTATTTCACTGGCAACTTTTGCTCAAGTCGGTGTTGATACAGTGTTTGTCACACCAAGCAATCCTACGACCATTGATTCAGTTAAAGTTACAGCGTATACAACTTTTGGAAGCGGTGGCTGCGATACACTTGGTATTGGCGTTACGATGGGAAGTTGGATATACATAGACGCTTGCCATGAAAGCGGAATGGCTGCATATATTTGTCATGACTCAGTTACAATAAACTTGGGTTTATTGGCTGCTGCAAAATATGATCTGGGATATATAATAAGAAGGCCCAACCCGGTTACGGATCCAACAGATTGTGCAGGACAGCCAATTTTAGATTCCATGAATATTTCTTTTACGGTAACAACTGCATCAGGTATTGATCCAATTGCAAAACCCGTAAACACAGTTTTATTATTTCCTAACCCGGCTAATAATGCAATTGCCATTCATTATGTATTAGATAAAAATGATCAGGACGCAGTGCTTGCTATATATAATATGATCGGCCAGACTGTGAAAAGGATACCGCTTGAAGGCAAGAAAGGAGCTATTATTGAAAACATAAGTAACCTTAGTAAAGGCTCTTATTTCTACCGGATAGAAACACCAACTCTTATTGGTATAGTGGATAGACTCAATATTATTGAGTAATTACGTTTTAAATAATATAGGAAACAATTATTAAAATAATCGTAAAATAGGTTGTTTTTCTGATTAACATAATAGGTTTCAAGTATAAAAAGGCTGTAATTCACTAAAAACATGCATTTATTATTTGCTTTTAAAAGAGGCGCATATTTATTTTGTTTGTTGTTGATTCATTTTGGAGCAATGGCCGCTCCCGTGACCTATTGGACAGGCAAGATAAATACTGATTGGAATGACGCTGAAAATTGGGACAATGGTCTCCCGGTAGGCCTAATTGCAATAATTAATCCACTGAATTATAATGGAGGAATGTTTGAGCCTACTATCGGCAGTAATTCTACATCAACACCTATAGAAGTAGATGTTGAAGATGGCGCTACATTAATTATAAGTGCTAATTTGAGTATAAGCGGACATTTTGTTATCGCTGGTGCAGGCTCTTTGGTTTCAGTTACCGCCGGTGCAATTTCCATTAGTACCGGCAATCAACTTTCAGTTACATCGGGTGGAGAACTAAGAGTTAGTGGTGGATCAATCACCGCAGCAGGGACTGCCGGTGTCTGGGTTCAGGATAATAATTCAAAAATACTGTTAAGCGGCGGTGTTATTAATGCCGGGAACGATTTAACTGTTACTACTGGCTCCACAATGAGTGTTAGTGGTACCGGCGATTTAAATGTTACCGGTGCAATGACTATTTCCGATAAAGGAACAGCAAGCACCGCAGTAACAGTTTCCGGAGGAACAGTTGATCTGGCAGGTACGTTAACTCTTGGGGCTGGTTCATCATGTAATTCAGCGCCTTCGTTAACGGTATCGAGTGGTACATTGACGATTAACGGGATGCTTCAATGGCAAAAGACGAGTTCTTTGGTCTGCGGGATATCTCCCAATACTTTTCCACAGGTAACTGTTTCCGGGGGAATCCTGATATTGGTAAGTGGTACAGAAAGGGAGGACGCTAGTGGAACTGATGTAGCTATGAATATACTCATATCATCAGGCGTGCTTGAATGTCGCTCATCTATTGATATGGGACAATTTGGCGATGTGTTAAATCAAACAGGGGGTCTTCTTAGGTTTACTGCTGGAGCTGTAAAATGGTTCAATGGCGGGGCATACAACGCTACTGCAGGCGAAGCCACTATTGAAACCGATGTAGCTTTGGTTGCTGGGTCGGGAGGGCTCGGTTCGTGGCAGTTTTATGATCTTTATATTTCTGGTGTTTCTGGATTTCTAAATATACAAGATCCCGACATAAATGTATCGGGACTTTGGGACTGTTCAGCTTCCTTTAACAATAATGGTAAAAGGGTAACCTTTAATGGAAGCGATTTACAGGTAATTGCTTCAGGCGATCAACCTTTTTATGATGTTACCATTGCAAACACTTCAGCAACAATACCACAAATTGCTTTAAAGGGGTATAACATTCAAGTTGAAAATAACCTTACTATGACAAGTGGCAAGGTAAATCTAAACAGTTTAACTTTAACACTTGGAACAAGTGGTGTTTCCTTAGGAACGCTAACCTATACTGATGGATGGTTATATGGTGGTCGTTTTAAACGGTGGTTAAACTCAACTTTTTTGGTAGGGAATGTTGCAGGACTTTTCCCTATGGGAGGAAGAGATGGATTGCTAGGCGCAAATAATTATCGACCCTTTTGGTATGGTTATGGTCCTGCAATTGTCTCACCAACCGGAGGGACTATGACAGTTACTCATACCGCTGTTTATCCAGCTAAATATACCCCTGCCTTATATACTGACCTCTCCTGGGGTTTTGCTGTGCAAGGTGTCTCTGAATCCACCTGGGATGTAACCACTGCCGATGGTTTTGGTTTTACAGGTAGTGCCTGTATACGGTTTGGAGGCGAGGGGTTCGGAACAAATGTATTGACAGATCTCAATGCGTGTTTATCGGCAAGTGCTATTGCCACGCACGGTGCTGCAACCGGCACTGCAACTGTCCCTTATGTCAATCGCATTGGACTAGCCCCGGCAGACCTCGTTAACTCCTGGCGTATTGGAAGTAAAAACATAACTCAATCACCTTTACCTATTGAGCTTTTAAGTTTTGATGCAAAATTTATTGAAAATGAAGTTCAAACAAAATGGATTACAGCAACTGAAGTAAACAATGATTATTTTACTGTTGAACGTAGTGTGGATGGTTTAAATTTTGAAAGTGTTGGAGTTGTGGATGGAGGAGGGAATAGTTCCGTGGTTATCAGTTGTTAGATTCTAATCTGCCAATAACCAATAACCAATAACCAACAACCAACAACCAACAACTTTTTACTATAGATTAAAACAAACAGATTTTAATGGAGACTATTCATATTCAAATGCTATTGCAATAAATATTCAAAATGAAACAGGTTTTGATATGACAGCTTTTCCTAATCCAACTACTTTGGATAATGTGAATTTGATGATAAATGTAAGTTCAGGTGATGATGTGTTGGTAATTATGGTGGATAATTTAGGCAGGGAGGTATATTCAAAAATTAATATCATTAAAAATGCTGGTGAGCAGGTATTACATCTTTATAATTTAAATTCTCTTATGCCGGGAATATATCAGGTCATTGCTTCTTCCAAACAGTCGCTTGTAAAGCGCAAGCTTGTTATTCAATAACGAGTTTTTTAATTCCCGTTCATTTTTTCAACTTTCTATTTAGGACTAAATTGTAATAAGTAACGCTATTACTTATTACTTTTGTCGTATGAACCAGGAAGATCTTTTTAAGAAAATAGTTTCCCACTGCAAAGAGTATGGATTTATTTTTCCATCCAGCGAAATTTATGATGGCTTAAGTGCTGTGTATGACTATGGGCAGTATGGCGTAGAACTTAAAAAAAATATTCGCGATTATTGGTGGAAGAGTATGGTGCAGATGCACGAAAATATAGTGGGACTTGATTCCGCTATTTTTATGCACCCTACAATATGGAAGGCCTCCGGTCACGTAGATGCATTTAACGATCCGCTTATTGATAACAAAGATTCTAAAAAAAGATATCGCGCAGATGTATTGATCGAAGATCACATTGCCAAGATCGAGGGTAAAATTGAAAAGGAAGTTGAAAAAGCAGCGAAGCGATTTGGCGAAACATTTGATGCGGCCATGTATCGCAGCACAAATCCAAGAGTGCTGGAATATCAAAAACAGATTGATGATATAAATATCCGTTTCAAAAAAGCGTTGGAAGAAGAGAAATTAGATGAGGTAAAACAAATTATTGTTGACCTCGAAATTGTTTGTCCTGTTTCGGGAAGCCGTAACTGGACGGATGTACGGCAATTCAATTTGATGTTTTCCACATCAATGGGTTCTGTGAGTGATGATTCCAATACAATTTATTTACGTCCGGAAACTGCACAGGGAATTTTTGTAAATTTTTTAAATGTGCAAAAAACGGGAAGAATGAAAATCCCTTTTGGTATTGCGCAAACAGGTAAGGCATTCAGGAACGAGATCGTAGCACGGCAATTTATTTTCCGTATGCGTGAGTTCGAACAAATGGAAATGCAATTCTTTGTGAGGCCGGGGACAGAAATGGAGTGGTACAAGCATTGGAAAGAAGAAAGAATGAAATGGCACCGTTCCATGGGCTTTGCAGAAAGCAATTATCGTTTTCATGATCATATTAAACTGGCGCATTACGCAAATGCAGCCTGTGATATAGAATTTAATTTCCCATTTGGATTTAAAGAGTTGGAAGGAATACACTCCCGAACCGATTTCGATTTAAAGAGCCATGAAAAATTCTCCGGAAAAAAATTACAATATTTTGACTCGGAATTAAATCAAAGTTATGTTCCTTATGTTGTGGAAACGTCTATTGGTTTGGATAGAATGTTTCTAGGCATTTTATCGCAAGCATATAAAGAAGAGAAGCTTGAGGATGGAACGGAGAGAGTAGTCCTAAACATTCCTGCATTTCTTGCGCCCGTAAAAGTCGCGGTATTGCCATTGTTGAATAAAGATGGATTGCCGGAAAAAGCTGAAGAAATTTTTAAGATGTTGCGTGTTGACTATATGTGTCAAACGGAAGAAAAAGATACTATTGGTAAACGTTACCGCAGGCAGGATGCAATCGGAACACCATTGTGCATTACAATTGATCACCAGACATTAGAAGACAATACAGTTACTATTCGTCATCGTGATACCATGCAGCAGGAAAGAATCAGTATTGATAAACTATCTGCGGCTGTGAATGAGAAAGTGAATTTCAATAAAGCAGTTAAAGCGTTGGTTTAGGTTATTTATGCGCACCCGTCTAATACGGATGCGCATAAATAGATTACTGAACAATCAATTGTGATGTTTCTTTATTGTTTTCCGTAATCAATGTTATCATATAAGATCCCGGTAAAATTCCTGTCAGATCAAGAGTTGTGGAGTTTGGATCGTCTATGCTTTTTTGAAGCACAACTTGCCCAAGCATATTTGTGATCAATACCTCTCCGTTTGAATTATTATCCAGGTCTATATTCAACACGCCATCATTTACAGGATTAGGATAAAATCTAAAATTATTTTTTGACTTTATTTCTGTGACACCAACTGAAGTGACTGTTATTGTTTGAAAAGTAGAATCTATGCAACCACCGGTAGATTGAACGGATAAACAAACAGTATACGTTCCTGATGAAATATAATTGTGATTTGGATTTGTACTGCTGCTTGTGTCACCATCTCCGAAATTCCAGGAGTAATTTAAATTGCCGCTTGTAATCAACGATGAATCAATAAACGATACACTTGTTCCTGAAACAGAATAACCAAAGTTTGAAACAGGAATAGGATTTGCGGTAATAACAACCGAACTTGAATCAGCGCAGCCAAAATCCGAAACGACCACTAATTGACAGCTGAAAGCCCCTTCACGTTCAAATAAATGTGAGCTATTAGAAGCGGTATCTGTATTTGATAAACCACTTATTGGATCGCTAAAATTCCAGCTGTGAGAAAAAATATTTCCTGATGTCACTGTTGAAGAATCAGTAAACGAAATTTGAAACGGTAAACAACCCGAAGTATTACTTGAAGCAAATTGTGCTTTTGGGCGTGGATAAACAGTAACATTTTGATGAGTTGTGTCTTCATTCCCCTGGCTTACTCCAACTATTAATTGTACTGAATATGTTCCTGGTAATGTATAATTGTGAATAGGATTTTCAGTTGAATCAATAACTGCATCACCAAAATTCCATCTTGTTGAAATGATGCTATCGATAACACTAACAGATTCATTTGTGAAATGTACATCGTTGCCAAAACAAACATTTTCCGTTGTGAATGCCGCCGTTACAGGTAGTGGATTAGCAGTAACAGATATATTATCTATTCCATATTCATCGCGGTTGCCTGTGCCATTTACATCATCACCATTCCACCTGAAATAAAAATTAGCGGTTGGAGATATTGTTATACCTGAAAGTAAAATGTTTTTATTTATTTCCTCCCAAACAGGGTTTCCGTTTGCGACATCAGATGTTATGAAATCCAAAGCGGCAATAGTTACATAATTAATGCTATCGGTTGAGAATGAAAAATTAAGAGAGTTTCCTCTTCCCTGGTCGTTCATTGAAAAAATATCATAGGAAATAAATAGGCTTTTAATAGTATCCGGGGTAGTGTTGTGCAGTTTTAAAGTGAATGACCCGGGGGTAAAATCCGAACCTATTGGCTGCACTCCTAATATTATATTGTTCCCGGTATTAAAAGCGTATACACCTCCCGTGCCTGCAAGTCCATTGTGTATCCCTCTTGTAAAATCGGTAGCAGCGGTAACCTTTGTGTCACCAAAATTTAAGTTACCATCACTTAATCCTTTTATCGACCATGTATTGGAACTTAATTGTCCGGCGGCGGGAATAGGACAGAAGCCGCTTCCGTTAAAGTCATTAAAATCAATTATAAAAGTTTTGTTTGTCTGGTCAATATTAAGCTGACAAAAAGCAATTGAACAATAAATAAGTAAGGCTGCAATGGTAAGAGATGTTTTCATGGATTTGTTTGTTGTTTGATTAGTTATAAATTTTCTACAACGAAAGTAGATGCATGACAAGGCCTTTGAAAAAGGATTTGCACAACTAGATATGTATAGTCTTGAGTTTTTTGCTGAAAAGAGATAGAAAAAGCTTGTAGATAATGAGCAATTGCAAATTTTGCAACGACCCTATATTTATAATGAAATATCAATTAATTACTAATAGATAATTGTAATTATTGCGGATTTTTTTATTTCCCGATAGACTTCTGGCGTGGACCTAGTCGGAAGTCGAAGCGCATAAGGCGGGTTAAAATGACAAGTGATGAGTATATTAGTTATTGGAATAAAGTATCATTAAATTTGTACAAAGAAATGATGAACAAAATTGAAAAGAATAAAACCATTTTTAATGGATGCGGAAGTAGCCTTTAAGTTTTTTAAAAAATTGGAACAGGATCATTTCTCCCTAATTTATCTGGGCGAATTTGATGACGCATTAACACCATCCTTTATAAGAATAAATGAGAATAGTTTACATGAATCTCAAGCCTTTAAGAATAAGCTGTCGTCTTTCGTTGTAGAATGTTTTCAAAATATTGTAAGGCATGCCGATAGGCCTGATATCATTACCAGGACGAATAATAAGCCTAAAATGTTTATGATCAGGAATATTGGATATTCATTTTACATAGCCTCTACCAACCTGATCAACAATAACAAAAAGGAAGATTTGCTGTTGAAATTAAAATCGATTGATAAATTTTCGGCGGAAGAATTAAAAACAGCTTACCTTGATTCCTTGCCGGAGGGCGAAATTTCGGATACAGGAAGTGGTGGCTTAGGCTTGATTGAAATGGCAAAAAAATCTAATTGCGAGCTTAAATTCGATTTCGAATTTATTAATTACTTTTTTTCCATTTTCTTTTTACAGTTAAAGTTAATAGCCTTAAATGATCTTGGAGGTTTGCGGGATGCTGTTAAATTAAATAATTCGAAAGAATTGTACAATGAACTTTTGGCGGAAAATATTTTGATGATCAGGAAGGGTGATTTTTCACAAAAAACAATTCTTCCTATGTTAGATATTCTTGAAAATAATATTCAGTCGCAGCGCAATTTGCTTTCATCAGGAAAAAAAATATTTTATATGCTTGTGGAGTTACTTCAAAATATAAGTAAACATGCAAAGGAGAACAATGGTTCGAAAGAGGGGATTTTTATTATTGCTGTAAAAAATGATCAGCATATACTTACCACAGGGAACTATATTGAAAATGACAAGGTTGATCAGTTGAAAAAAAAATTGGAAAGTCTTGCCAGTATGAATAAAGAGGCACTGGCAGATATATATAAGGAAAACCTTTTGAGTAAAGACACTGGGGTAAAGGGAGGCGCAGGAGTTGGCTTGATTGAAATGAGTAAATATAGCCTTGAAAAGATAAAGTATAATTTTAAATTTATAAATGTTTCCACAACATTTTTTTCATTGAGCATAACAATATAGATTATGGGAGCAAGCATAAAATTAAAGGCAACTGAGGACACACCCGATATTATTCTTGATCGGGAAAAAAATAAGTTTAGTATAACGGGAAGATCTCTCCCTGAGGACCCGTCTGAATTTTATCAACCAATTTTGACTTGGGTAAAGGGGTGTGTAAAACAGCCAAATCCACATACCGAATTTCATTTGAAAATAGAGTATTTTAATTCAAGTTCTGTTAAACAAATAGTAACCATTTTGATAATCCTTTCCGAAATAATAAAAACCGGAAATGAGATTAAAGTTATATGGTATTATAAAGACGGAGATGATCTAATGGAGATAAAGGGTAAAGAATTAAAAAGCATGGTGTCTCTTCCATTTGAGTTGCAGATTTACTAAATAAAAAGATCCGGCTCAGGATTAATTTTCGGTTTAAAATCTTATTCCGATAACAAGCATATCATCAATTTGTTTATAATCACCCTTCCAATTTTGCATGGTTTCTTCCATTGCCAATTTTTGTTCCGCCATACTCATTGACTGAATATCCAAAAGTAGTTTTCTAAATGCAGACGTATTGAATTTTTTATTTTCGGGTCCGCCAAATTGATCCATGTACCCATCGCTAAACAGGTATAACCCCATATTTTCATGAATCGGAATTTGATGGGTAGTGAATTCTGACCTGGTGCTTTCTGTGTTTCCAAGGCTGGTTCCTCCTATGGATCGAATATTTGGTTCAACAATAACTACATTATTATTCTCAACTATATATACGGGGTTCATTGCGCCGGCAAACTCAATTAATTTTTTTTCATGATCAATTACGCATAGTGATATTTCCATTCCATCCTGGGACTGCGTTTCTCCAGCATTTTGATTCAAAGATTTTAATACGCCCGCGTGGAGCATTTCTAATATTTTTCCTGGCTGGACAACGAGCTTCTCATTTATTATTTCATTCAGCAAAGCATTTCCTATCAATGACATAAACGCACCGGGAACGCCATGTCCTGTGCAATCGATGGCGGCAACAATAATCTTATCTTCAAGTTTTGAACACCAATAAAAATCACCGCTAACAATATCTCTGGGTTGGTAATAAATAAATGATTGAGGTAACATTTTTTGAATTTCATTCTCTTCCAAAAGGATAGATTTTTGTATGCGTTTTGCATAATTGATGCTGTCTGTTATTTTTTTT
>CAZQIC010000117.1:0-15372 GCA_964593555.1 uncultured Bacteroidia bacterium
TAGATACGATTTTATTAGATTGTTTTTAACATTCTATTTTTAGAACTCCCCATTAATTATCCTTTTTTTTATTACTTTTGCCGCCATTAGTTACCTCTAGAAAAGAATACTTATGAGAACAGCCCCAATTCTTGCAACTGCCGCGTTGCTATTACTATCCCAATTAATTTTTTCTCAAGACGGTCCAAAACACGAAAACCTTGGCCCTAACATTAACACCACAACTTCGGAATTAACGTTCCTGATTTCCGCAAACGGAAAAAGCTGTTATGTGTTAAGAGATGGGCATGCGGACAATCTTGCCAAACAGGACGTTTGGTACAGCTATAAAGATCCGAGCGGCAACTGGATACCGGCAATTCACGTGGGCAAACCAATTAACACCGGAAGAAACGCAAGTATTTTCGCTTTATCGGTTGATGAGAACCAAATATTAATGCGGGGCTCCTATGTTGATGGTGAATACGAGGGTTCGGGTATTTCTGTTTTAACAAAAAACAAAAAAGGAGAATGGGGCGAACCTAAAAAATTAGAGATAAAAAATTTCACAAAATATTCTGACATGGGCAGCTATAATACGGCCCGGCTTAGTAATGATGGCAAAACACTACTTTTCAGTTTCTCTGATAAAAGCAATGATGAGAACGGTGATATTTATATTAGTCATTTGATCCTAAGAGAAAAATGGAAAAAACCAAAATCCGTTAAAGACTTCACCAGCTTTGTAAGTAAACTTACTCAAAACAACTCCTGGAGTGAACCGCAAAAAATAAAATCATTAAGTATAAAATCTGATGATGAGCTGGGTCCATACCTTGCTTCGGATGGAGTTACTATGTATTACTCTACCAATAAAGCAGGGGGCTTTGGCTCGAATGATATTTGGATGGCAAGAAGGTTAGATTCTACCTGGCAGAATTGGACCGAACCCGTAAACCTCGGCGCAAAAGTAAATACAGTTAAATGGGATTCATATTATGTATTGGATGCAAAAGGTGAGTATGGTTATTTAGCCTCTTCATTAAATTCCCTTGGTGAATCGGATATAGTAAGAGTAAAACTTGCTGAAGAAATTAGGCCAAAACCGGTGATTCTTATTTCGGGAAAAGTTTATAACGCTAAAACTAAATTGCCAATTGGAGCAAACATAGAATACGAAAATCTTGCTGATGGAAAAAACGCGGGAGTAGCTGTTTCAAACGAGGCAACGGGTGAATATCGCATTGTGCTTCCTTATGGAGTAAATTATGGCTTCATGGGATACGCGGAAAAATTTATCCCGGTTTCTGATAACCTCGACCTTACAACAATAGCGGAATATAGAGAGATCGAACGCGACCTTTATCTTGTTCCTTTAGAAGTTGGATCAACTATCCGTCTTAACAATATCTTTTTTGATATTGGAAAAGCTACACTGAGGCCTGAGTCTTATCCTGAATTGGATAGGCTGGTTGGCTACATGGGCCAAAACTCTAAAATGGTTATTGAATTATCAGGGCATACCGATAATGTTGGGTCTGATGAAGCTAACTTAAAGTTATCAGGGGACAGAGCACAAGCCGTTATGGACTATGTATTGTCAAAAGAAATACCCGCAGATCGTATAACATCAAAAGGTTACGGAGAAACAAAACCGGTGGGAAGCAATGATACGGACGAGGGAAAACAACTAAATAGAAGAGTTGAGTTTACTATTATAAAGAATTAATAATATTAACAAGTTATTATCCTTAACATTTTAATAAGCAAATAAATTTAATTTCGCGTTAACAACTCAAACCCAAAACTATGAAGAAAAAATTACTTGCATTCGCTTTGGCCCTAAGCGGTCTCTGCGCTACAGCACAAGTAGGGATTAATTGCCAGTATTTTCCAGGGATTCAACTTGGCTCCGTAAAGGTGAAAAACACAATTGGCGGAGTAGAAAGTAAATACCGATTCGCAGCAGGACTTCCACTTATGATGATAGACCGTGTTGGCGCAAAATGGTATTTTAATATTGATATGAACGCGCTTTATTATGGTGCTACGCAAACAAACAAGGCAAACGCAGATAAAATTAAGATTGCAAAATCAGAAGGTGGTTTTTTTGCCGGACGTGTTGGTTATTTATTTGGCAAAGGTGATCTAAGAAGATTTGGAATTAACCTTAACGTTGGATACATGACTTCAAACCTTGATTCAACCAAACAGGTTTTTGACACTAAAAAATATGTAAACCTTGGCGGAGGATTAATATACTATCAAAAAATAGGAGGCAAAATTCGTGTTGTTGCTAAACTTGGATATGAAATATATTCTGCCAAAAAGTTTTTAACATCAGGGAAAGGAACTTATTTTGAAGGGACAATCGGATACTCTTTATTCCAGAAATTCGGCGTGTCAGTAATGCCGTGCTTTTATTCTAAAAAGTTTGAATATCTTAATGCAACTGACAAAGCTAAAGTTTCTTCTTTTGTATTGAGAATGGGATTAACAAAATACCTATAACCCTTTAAAAATATTCTATGAAAACTACATATAAACATATACTTGCAGTAGCTGCAGGAATGATATTTTCACTTGGGGTCTATTCACAAGGTAGCGTTACTTACCGTGTTACAAAAGATGACCCTTATGATATAAAAAACTTTTCTCTTGCAATTGACCCTTTTTGGGTTGATTTAAACGGACAGAACGGATATGCATTTGGCTGGGGATTAAGAGCTGATTATTTGATGGGGAAACGTTTGCAATTGAATTTCGATATGAGAACTGGCTTTGGAACAAAAGGCTATAACATCAATGATAAGAACACAAGAAACTACACAGCCTATGAAGGAGCTATAGGGTTAGTATTAAGAAACAAGGTTAGGTCCAGAAACCTTCCTATTGTTTTAAGTTCATCTTCCTATACATCAGGTGGCTATACATACACTAGCACAGTCTCTATTAAAGGCGGTGTTTCCGCTAAAATAAGAAGACTGACAATGCTCCAAGGTGGTATGTATCTTATGACCAACTCCGTAAATTATTCCAAACTTAACGACAGCCTAATCACATTTGAAAATGACGGGAAAACATTTACATACAGGGATTCGGCAACTGCCTTAGGTTTGGGTGGCTACGGAGGAACTGGGTCGACCGTATTTTTTGGTGGATTTAATTTCAAAAAAATTCACCAATTGATCGTTGATGTTGACGGTTACGGTATAAGATCTAACAAACGTTATTCTGACTTCTTCATACATGCAATGTTCGCTCCTATTGTTGGTATAAAAAATTACGAGCAGGATGGTATAAAATACAACGTTAAATATGATAACAAAAAATTGATAGGTTGGAGAATGGGCTGGTTTTATCGTCAACCAAAAGATCAAGGTTTTAGTATGAAATTTGAATTTGGACAAAGGCCTCTCTTAGCTACCAAATCATCTGCTGCATCATCTGGTAAATTTAATTTCACAGATATGTATTGCATGTTCACTTATGGATTATACATACCATTGAAAGTAAAACCTATTGCTGAAGAAGAATAGATAAGTTGATTTTAGTTTAACACAAAAACGCCTCCACACAATGGAGGCGTTTTTGTTTTATAATAGTTTTATAACAATACGAATGCAATGGCGTAACATTTCGAAAATATTTTTGTGTGTATAAAAACTAACACGACACACATGAAAAATATCACAACTGACCAACTCAACAAAAACAATTATTTGCTGATCCACATTTTATTGATCATTGTCTTAGCTGCAGGAAAAATTATTTTAAAGGGTATTTGAGAAGCAGAAAAATTTCTTAATCAACGGGGAGCTTGTCCTTTTCAGAAACTAAATTTTCGAAATCATAAAGTGATTTGTCGAACATATGAGACAAATGTATGTTCTTCATTGCTGTATAAATAATTTCTTTCCTGTCCTTATATTTCTCTTCCCACTCCTCCATCATTTTTTTAACCACCTTACGCTGCATATTTTCCTGTGAGCCGCAAAGATTGCATGGTATTATCGGGAATTGTTTTTGAGACGCATAATCTGCAATGTCTTTTTCCTTACAATAAGCTAATGGCCTGATGACCACATGCCGGCCGTCATCAGTTTTAAATTTTGCCGGCATTGCTTCGAGCTTTCCACTGAAAAACATATTCAGAAAAAAAGTTTCCAGTATATCCTCGCGGTGATGGCCGAGTGCAATTTTAGTCGCTCCAATTTCATCAGCTACATCATATAATATTCCTCTGCGTAACCTGGAACAAAGACTGCACATTGTTTTTCCTTCAGGTACTTTTTCTTTTACAATGCTGTAGGTATCGCGTTCAACAATTTTGTAATCAACACCCAGATCACTTAAATATTTTGGCAAAATATGTTCAGGAAAATCAGGCTGTTTCTGATCAAGATTAATCGCTACAATTTGTATCTTATTTTGCATTGCCAATTGCACCTGCAAAAGCATATCCAGCATGGTATAACTATCCTTCCCTCCCGATAAACATACCATTACCTTATCTCCAGGAACTATCATGGAAAAATCATCCATGGCATCCCAGACTGCTTTACGTAAAGTGTGTTCAAGTTTTTTAAACTCTGTTTGTATAGGCATAGTCTTTAAACTGTTTACAAATATACTCACGCCCTTAATACACACGCTTTTTTGTCTGTAAAATAAAGTAGCAATGCATATAATAAACTTAAACAATAAACAACTAAATATATTGATTATCAAATGCTTACAGTAAAATAAGACTTAATAAAAAGATATAATAAAACAAAAGAGATGTCTGTTTAAACGACTCTTATTCTATTTTTAATCAAACCAAAAACACAATGAAGCAACCCACACTCCCCTTGCTTAACACAAACACAAAAAGGGTTTTTATTTTTTTAATTCTTTTTTCAATGAGCAGTCTTCATCTCCTCGCTCAGCTAACGCATGACCATGAACAAGGCCAGGGCTTTATCCCGAACAAGGGACAAACGGTTGATATGAACTTTCAACAAAGAAGTGATATACTATTTACAGGCGAATCGGGAAATGCAAAAATATTTTTAAAAAAACAGGGGTTCAGCTATGTGGTTAACAATATTAACTGGATACTGCGCGATGAGGCAAAGAACAAAAAATTGGCCGGCCAGGAAATAATCGAAGAAGATAAAGAAGAGAACGATATGTTTTCTGTACAAAGAATTGATCTAGATTTTATTGGCAGCAACGAATCACCGTCAATAAGCTCAACGTATGAATCTACAGAGCAATATAACTATTTCCTTTCTTACCTTCCAAAGCCAGTAATTGGTGTGCACTCTTTCAAAGAAGTTTCGTATCAAAATATTTATACTAATATAGATGTGATATGTTACACAGCCAGTCAAAAAGGTTTTAAGTATGATATCAATGTGAGACCGGGAGGAAACGTTAACGACATAGCAATGGAATATTCCGGCGCCGAGAACGTGACGGTTACAAACGGGGTATTAAAAATAAAAACTGCATTTGGAGAAATAGGAGAATGGATGCCAAAAATTTATCAAATAATAAATGGAAAAATAATTAACATAAGCGGA
This sequence comes from uncultured Bacteroidia bacterium, assembly GCA_964593555.1. Classification (GTDB taxonomy): domain Bacteria; phylum Bacteroidota; class Bacteroidia; order JAFLBG01; family JAFLBG01; genus CAZQIC01. The sequence goes on from CAZQIC010000117.1 coordinate 5,550, forward strand.
AACTATATTTTATCAGAAAATAATGGTGATGAAAAAACCGCCAAAATAAAATTTGATATTGATAGTTACGATCATAATTATCCATTAACTATTGACCCTTGGGTTACCTTATTGGGAGGCAGCGGCAATGATGCGGGAAAATCAGTTGCAGTCGATCAAAACACAAAAGATGTTGTGTTTTCTGGGACCACGAGCTCTATAAATTTTCCGGTAAGTTCAGGAGGCATTTTCCAGGCAAGTTTAAGGGGAACTTCCGATGCATTTGTTTGCAAGTTTGGAACCAATGGAAATCTTATCTGGAATACATACTTTGGAGGAACGGGTGCAGATAAAGGAGCAGGAATATGTATAAATACAAACAGCGAAATAGTTATTACAGGCAATACAAGTTCTCCTTCTTTTCCTCTTGTAACAGCGAGTTCATTTCAACCAACCTACGGAGGTAATATTGACGCATTTATCACCCAACTATCATCGACCGGATTACCTCTCTGGTCGACATACTACGGAGGTAACGATAAAGATGGAGGAATGGATGTTGCCTGCGATTTTCAGAATAATATAATTGCAACAGGTTTTACAAATTCGGCAAACTACAATGTTCTGAATGCGTTTCAAAATAATATCAGAGCCGTTGGCACTAATCTTTTCGATGCTTTCATAGTAAAATTTAATAACAGCGGTGTAAGACAATGGAATACATATTTTGGCGGAAGCGGTGGAGACATTGGATACGGCGTGGACACAGATCCTTCAGGAAACATTGCGATTGTTGGACAGGCCGCAAAATATCAAAACTTCATAGACTTTCCAACAACCCCGGGGGCCTTTAGAACCGTTTATGGAACCCCTGGTGCAGGGGTTGCCATGTTTCCGGATATTTTTCTTGCAAAGTTCAGGCCCAACGGAACCCTTGATTGGTCTACACTTTATGGAACATGGGAGGGAGATTGGGGAATGGCAGTAGCATTCAACGACGTAACCGGGGATATTGGTATAACCGGAATGACCTGGAGTGGAAGGTTCCCTGTTTCAGGAAACGCTTACCAGAATTTTAAAAGCAATCTTCTAAACGCTTTTGTTGTAACATTTTCAACAGCCGGCACACGCTTGTTCGCAACATATTTAGGAGGAAGCGGAGGAAGCGGATTAAGCCATTGTTATGGCACAGGAATTGATTTTGCACCTGACGGAAGTATTGCTATCACAGGCGATACATATGATGATGTATTTCCGGTTTCAGCTTGTGCATTTCAAAGCGGACAAGAAGGTAGAGAAGATAATTTCTTGGCGCTTTTTTCTTCCGACCTTGATTCATTATTATGCTGCACTTATATAGGAGGCGGATTAAGACCCGCACCTCCGGGATTAGAAGACAATGAAACATTTGCAGAGAACGGCGGAGATGAAGGAGGAGGATCACTTGCTATAGATGGCGGATATGCTTACATAGCTGCAAGCTCACCAGGCGCCTACCCTACTACTGCAAATGCACACCAGAGAAATGGCAGAGGACTTTATGATGCAGCATTTTCACAATTATGTTTATACACCTGTGGTAACCCAGGCATCAATGTTAATTTATCTTCTGTGAGACAAGTGTGCGTTGGCAAACCTGTTGACTACATTGCAAATGACAACTCCTGTGATTCACTGCATAGCACATATTTATGGAGTTTCTCGGGAGCTACGCCATCCTTTTCTACGGATAAAAACCCAGTTGGTATTCGTTACAATGCTGTAGGTACATATCCAATAAAATTAGTAATTACCACACCCTGTGGTTCCGACTCTGTTGTTCAAACTAATTACATGACAGTTGTAAGGCCGCTTGCCATCATAAACTCACTAGACAATGTTGCATGTTTTGGCGCAGCAACAGGCGCAGCGAGAGTTGGTGCGATTGGCGCTACTGCTCCATACAGTTATGTTTGGTCGGGAGGCTTTGGAACAAATGTTAGTGCAACAGGATTAAGTGCAAATACTTATAGCGTAACAATTACGGATGTAACAGGATGTTCTTCAACAACCGCTGTAACCATAACCCAGCCGCCATTGCTTACATCAACAATAACATCTTCACCCGCAAAATGTAATGGAACTGCAACCGGAACTGCAACTATTTCTGTAAATGGCGGAACACCCGGATATAATTATTCATGGTCGGGAATTGCACAAACCTCACAAAGTGTATCCGGGCTTGCAGCAAATAATTATACAATGGTTGTGACTGACCAATACGGCTGTACTGTTCTAGGAATAATTAATGTCAATGAGCCAGCATTACTCACAACAACAGTTGTTGTAACAAATAGTGTCAGCTGTAATGGAGGAAGCAACGGTTCTGTAATAGCAAATGTTTCCGGAGGCACCGTTCCATACACATATTCATGGAACCCTGGACCCCTGACTACACCCGCATTGAACTCGTTAACAAGCGGTGTTTATACAGTAACCATTTCTGACAACAACGGATGTACAACGGTAGCGAACAATACTATTCTTCAACCTACACCTATTATACTAAGCTTCACCACTACTCCATCACATTGTAATCAAAGCGACGGTTCCGCCACAGCTATCATTAACGGCGGAACACCGGGATACACCTATACATGGAATGGAGGTTCGGTGGGAATCTTAAAAAGTCAACTGCCGGCTGGTTTGTGCAACGGCTGGGGAACAGATTCGAATGGTTGTTTATTTACAGGAACAGTTACAGTACCATCCGTACAGGGTGTTGCAGCATCTATAAACAACTCCACTCCTGCTACCTGCTTTGGCCTATGTGATGGCAATGCGACAGCAATAGGATCCGGAGGTAACGGACCTTATCAATATTCATGGAACAGCAGTAGTAATAACGCAGCTGCAAATAATTTATGCAAAGGGATTTTCACCGTAACAATCACGGATGCTGATGGATGCAAAGACACTGCATCTGTTATGATCACTGAGCCTTCGCCATTAACAACAATATTAACAACTACGCCAGCCTTTTGTCACAACAGTAACGATGGAACGATTACTGTAACATCTGTTTCCGGAGGAAATGGGATTTATACTTATTCGCTGAGCGGGAATTCCTTCACGCCAAGTGTTTCAGGATTAACTCAAGGTACTTATTCCATAATTATTGAAGATGCGAACGGATGCAGTGCAACGTTCCCAGCTGTTGTCACAGCCCCGCCTCAATTACTTGTAAATGCTGCTAACGTAAATGGATGCAATGGTAAAGCATTGACATTAACTGCAAATGCAAATGGAGGTACGTCAAATTATACTTACCAATGGAACAATGGTGCCGGGAGCGGACAAACAACCACTTTTATACCGAACAACTCAGGTACATTTGTAGTTACTGTTACAGATGCACATGGCTGTACAGCAACTGCAACTTCATCAGTTACAGTTTTCGATCTTCCTCTTGTCGATTTTACAACAGATGAAATTGCGGGCTGTGCACCATTATGTATTAACCTTAGCAACCTAACACCTAACACACAATCACTTACCTGGAATTTTGGTGATAACAGTGGGACAAGTTCTTCTAACCCTACACAGCATTGCTATCAACCGGGGTCATACAATGTTTCATTGACGGTAACGGATAATAATGGATGTAGCAACAGTACTACAAAAAATAACTTTATTACAGTTCACCAATTACCCAAAGCGGATTTTGTTTCCAATCCAGCCACTATTACCATCTTAGACCCCACCGTATATTTTTATGATAAATCAATCGGAGCTACCGCATGGCAATGGAATTTTGGCACCGGCGCTCCGGGCACATCAACAGATAAAAATTCCATGACCACTTTTGATGATACAGGCACTTATGTAATTACACTTTTTGTTGTCAATGAATTTGGATGTACTGATGTAATTGAAAAAACAATCAAAGTTAATCCTGACTTTTCTGTATTTGTGCCGAACACCTTTACACCAAATGAAGATGGAAAAAATGATATTTTCCTTCCATTTGGTGTCGGAATTGAAACAGAGAACTATGCACTTTACATATACAACAGGTGGGGGGATATGATATTCACTTCAACAAAACCATCAGAGGGATGGAATGGAAAAGCAAATGGAGGATCGGAAGTAGCACAGCAGGATACTTATGTTTGGAAAGTAAACCTCATAGATGTTCTTGGAAAAAAACATGCAATGACCGGCAATGTAAACCTTATACGGTAAGTCTAAATATTACTCTTTAAGTAATTTTTAATCTGAGGCTTTACTTTTGTCCAGTCAGAAATAAACTTCAAAAATTGCTGATGCTGAATTTATTAATTTGATAAATGACTTAACTACAAGCAGATACACGGCAAAGCAAACAGAGGTCTAATCGTAGCCCAGGAAGATACCTACTATATGGAAGATTCAGTTAAAGGACATTCTGGGGAAAAACATTCGCTTTTTGGCCACATAAATCTGATCCGATAAAAGATCAGTTTCTGCAAAAAAATTTCTATTTTGAGAGGAAATTCAGATTTGAATGACCCCTACCTCAGAGCTTTTTGATCTTATCCATTCCTTATCGGGTGTAGAAAAAAGTTATTTTAAAAAATTTGCCGGTCTTCATATAAAAGGAGAAAAAAATAATTATGTCAGGCTTTTTGACGAAATAGTAAAACAAAAAGAATATAATGAGGAGGCTGTTAAAAAAAATCTTTCGGACAGGGCTTTTATCAAAAGACTTGCACCTGAAAAAATTTATTTACAAAACTTAATTTTAAAATCACTTCGCCTATTTCACTCCCAGCGTTCAATCGATTTTATTTTACGGCAAAAAGTGGATTATGCTTATTTATATACCGATAAGGGTTTATATACACAGGCAGCTAAATTGCTGACAAAGGCAAAAATACAGGCACAAAAACACGAATTTTTCTTATTGCTTGCCGATATAATTATCGCCGAAAATAAATTACTAAGCTTAAGTGGTGATCCCCAGAGCAAATTAAAATCCGAAGAAAATTCCGCATTGTTATTAAATAGTATCCAATCAGAATACACTATACAGCAAATACAATTAAAAGAAAAGGAATTAATTAATTTTTATGTCCGTGCAAAAGGTAAGGCCCGCGATGAAAAAACATTTCGGGACGCGGAGCAGATCATTAACGACCCTGTTTTTTCCGAGAGTAATACGGCTATTCCCAACAGGGGAAAAATGATGCTGCACAATGCCAAGGCAGGATATTACTACTTTATTGGGAATTACGAAAAAGCATATTTACATAATCAGAAATATCGCGAATATGCTTTATCCGAGTATGCTCAATCCGGTGCAGAGCATAATTATATCATAAGCTCATACAATCTATTTACCATTTGTTTTTTAACGAAGAAATTTAATGAGTGTGAAGGCATCATAAAGAAATTAAAAGAAATACAGCTAAGCGGTTCTTCTCAAAACGAAGGGGCGTTTGCGCGTTTGCTTTCTATGGAAATGAGCCTTTGTGTCGCGGAAAGTGATTTCCAAAAAGGATTGCCATTGGCCAATAAAGCGGACAAACTTCATAAAGAGTTAAAAAATAAAATAAATAAAGCCAGTTATTATAACATCATGTACTTTACAGCGTACATCTATTTCGGTTCGCAAAAATATTCCGAATCAATTAAGTGGCTCAATAAAATTATCAATGATAAAGAAGCTGACCAAGTGGAATATATCTATTGTGCAAGTTATATACTTGCCGTAATTGCTCACCTGGAACAAGCAAAGAGTGAAACTTTTGAGTTTATATTAAAACCATTTTATAAGTTCCTTTATAAAAAGAACAGGCTGTATAAATTCGAGACTCTGCTTTTAATGTTCATTAAAAAAGAAATTCCGAAAATAAATTCCAACAGACAACTCATCGCATCTTACCAGAAATTGCATGACAACCTTTCACTTTTGCAAAAAGACCCGTTTGAATCAACGGTATTCGAACATTTTGATATTATTTCCTGGCTGGAAAGCAAAATAAGGAATCGTTCGTTTTCAGATATAATAAATGAAAAAACCAAACGATCTTCTATATAAAAGCACCCAGGAAATACTACCCACTTGCTGGCTCCTCGCTAAAACATCCACCGGATGTTTTAAAAACTCGGCCCTTTCCTGGCCATGGCCGTCAGGCTAAACAGTTAATATCTAATATGTCGGAGTTAATTTCCTCTTCTATCAATCTACAAATTTTATATATGGGCGATATCTCCGGCAGCCATCACAAAAAGAAATGTTGAGGTTTTTAAACGAATCCAGAGGATTCAGACCTTTATAAAAAGCTTAAACTATAAAGTTCGACTCCGGCTGGAGTCGCAGATTTAGTACTAGTTTTTTTATAAATGTATGATGCCCCTGGCATCATTTTATAAGAAATCACAAGGAGTTGTACCCAAAAGTTTGCTCCCTTAACCTGACGGCTATGCTCTTTCCTGGCTGGAAAGTAAAAGGTAAATCGTTTGAATAAATAAAAAGAAAACAATTTTTCTGATCGATATTAGTGACGAGTAAGGACATGTCTTTTGTGCGGAATCCCTGTCGAAGCAATGTCCTCTGGTGTCATATTTTTTATATCAATATCCTCACTAAAAATTATTCCCGCTTTCGAATAACAATGCTGAACCATAGCCGAACAATAAAATGTGTTGTTGAGTGAAAGTAGATTTTTTTTACTCCTCAGGGTGGGATTATAAATGGCAAGCAATGTACCCGCCAGCTCGCGAACAGAATATTTCGTAAGCTCCGACAATAAACTCAGGGCCCCGGTTAACACTAGTTTAGTTTTCTTATCACTAAGATCAAAATCAAGAACTGCAACATTAGGAAATAATTTTTCGTCGTAATATTTGTTGATCCGATTTTCCTGAACACCTAAACGCGTTTGTTTATGCCTGAAATCCAGGTCAGACTCAATTACCCATTGGCACTCATCAATACGTTTTTCGGAAAAAAGAAACGCATGCGACCAAAGACTTTCTCCCCCATCCTTCACGAGAGGATTTTGCAATTTTCGAATTGCTTTATCTATTAATGCACTTCCTCCCACAAGACCAACCCTTCCCGGAGCTGCATGCTTTTTAAAAAACTCTTCGTTAGTTAACTTATCCATAAATATGGTATGCTAATTTTTAATCTACAACTATTAATCTTCCTGTTGAAGATAATTCATTCTCAATAATTTCAGCCGGATTTCCTTTTAAATAAATATTTCCTTCACCCGAAATTCGATACTCTAATTTATCAATCACGTTTATACTGCATGAACCTTTTGATTTATTTTCAATAAGAGCAGCCGAAGTAGTTAAATTTAATGCATCTATTTCCATGAGGCCAACGTTCCATAATTTTAAAACATTAACATCTCCTTTTAATGTTATTTTTCCACCGCAGGGATGTATGTTCCAGTAATAAAAAACATCGCCAGCAAGATCGAGCTCTGCTTCGTTGAGCTTGCCATTCATGATCATTCCAAATTCGTGAGTCACGATGGGGGTTAATGTTTTGATCATAGAGGTCTCATTGACATTAAGCAGCTTCAAACTATCACAATTGATAAAAACACTGATCTTGTTTCTTTTGGGGCTCAACCATAACGATCCAGAATTAACACTTAATGAAAGTACATTATCGTTGACTTGGTAAACCACATCGTTAACAAATTTTTCCTCACCAACAATTTTCAGAGAGAATGCGGTATCCTGTGTCAAAAAAACATCAAATGTGCTATTGACATCAATAACATTAAATTTTTGCAATTTAACGTTGATTTCCCTCCTATCGATATTGTCCTTTTTACAAGCAAACAAAAGCAAGAAGCCAATCAATAAACTTACTTTACAAATACTTTTTATTTCCATGTAAATCCAATTCCAAGTTCAGGATGATCTAAAATATGCAAATGAGATTTCATTGATAATGTTGCAAAAATGTTGTCGTTAAAATAATGTTTTACCATTCCCCTATTATACATTTTATAATGTGAGGCCTTATCCACAAAGCCAATGTATAAACCTTCCTGCAATATTAAACTTGTTTTATTGTACACCAACTCCTGCGACAAATGTATTCCGGTTTTATAATCGTAGGTGTTTTTATAACTATAGTTATTCCTTGCAAGCATCTCTGTTTGCGTTGCTGAATCATAAAAAAAATCTGCCCCCAGACCAAAATTTACTATGCGAAAACATTTCCATTTGTATTCAAGGCCCAAAGAAAATGTTGAATAAAATTTTGACTGCAGTGCCTTTGCATGCTTTCCTCCAAAGGCACAAACAATTTCATATACATGACTTTTTTCGAAGGGATCAAGTGTTACATCCTGCTTTTCTTTTGCAGTACCAACGAGGTATCCAATGCCGCCATATATACTTATATAGTTTATTCCCACATTTGGCTCACGTAAATTACCATTTGAAAAATGACCAAAAGAAAGTCCGGCAGATAAATTTATTTTTTTTGACAATAGATAATTAGTTCCAATTTTAAAATGAAAATGCGCATTAAGATTTGAACCCACCACAACATTCTCATAGTTAGTTCCCAATTCATATTTCCTGGTGACGTATGACAGGCCTATACCAACTTTATTATCCAGACTAAATTTATTATGACTGTACAGATGGAAAATCGCATATGGGTATATTGCCAATTCATTGCCATTTACTTTTTTGTTCCCAAGGGTAGAATAAAAAAAAGACAATCCGTATGAGGGATAATTATACAATTTTTCCCATGTGTTTTTTCCATAAGTTTGTTTTGTAAAATTAAATTCGCCCGACCTCACATTATCATTCACAACATAAGTAAAATTACTGTATTCGGGAAGGACTTTGCCATAACTATAAACGGGCTCAAGCCATGCCCCATTCAAAATACCTGCACCCGTTTTTGAAGATACAAGGATGCCTATGAATAAAAAAAGGGAGCGTACCGGTAAGTTTTTTAACAACACAGTTAAAATTAAACATAATTGAACAACGACACATTATCCATAAAATCAAAAATCTGGAATTATGAAGAAAAAATCTTACATCTATAGAATCACAATTTCTTGATACACTCCATTTTTTCATACCTCATTACTCCATCGTAAAATTCAAAAGGCGAGATATTGAAAAAAGTAACCACAATCTTACATATGTAATATCACCCTAATTATTTGATTATCAATAATTTAAAATTGGTTAATTACATCCTTGTTCCTATTTTAGTTTGTATGTTGGCTATTTTGTTGATCTACTAAGCACCTAATAAATGTCCCCACCTATCAATTTTCAAATTTTATTTGAATCGGCGCCTGGTCTGTACCTGGTTCTTTCTCCTGACCTAACCATTGTTGCGGTGAGCGAACCCTACTTAAATGCAACCATGACAAAGCGAGCAGATATCATCGGCCGGGGATTATTCGATGTTTTTCCCGATAACCCGGATGACGACAAAGCTGATGGAGCCTCGAATCTCAACGACTCATTGAACTATGTCATAAAAAATGGTCAGCCACATACTATGGCTATTCAAAAATATGATATCGTAGACCCGACAATACATTTGAAGAACGATTCTGGAGCCCAATAAACAAACCCATTTTAAATGGTGATAAAAAATTAGCTTATATCATTCATCGGGTAGAAGATGTTACAGAATTTATAAGATTGAAAAAAGAAGATGAAAAAAGGGATGAAATGAACAAGCAGCTGCGCGACCGTGTAACGAAAATGGAAACAGAAGTAGAGGTATATAAACTTGCGCAGGAAATTCAAAATTTAAATATAGGGGAGTTCTAAAAATCAAATTGTTAATAAATAACGATATAACTAATTG
>CAZQIC010000118.1:0-15164 GCA_964593555.1 uncultured Bacteroidia bacterium
CCCAATTCCCCTGCTCGTTCCCGTTATATAGAAATAATTTTTCATTCGAATATTTTAAAAGATTAATTCATTCCAAATACTTCGAGCGCATTGGCCGTGGTAACTCTTCCAACTTCATTTATATCCATCTCTTTGATCTCACTTATTTTTTGCGCAATATCAATTATATAAGAACTCTCATTTCTTTTTCCCCGATACGGAACAGGTGCGAGGTAAGGCGAGTCCGTTTCCAGCACAAGGTGTTTCATATCAATTTCTTTGACTACTTTATCCAAGCCGGAATTTTTAAAGGTAAGCACCCCTCCAATTCCCATTTTAAATCCGCCAAGTGAAATAATTCTTTCCGCATCCGATATACTGCCAGAGAAACAATGAAATATTCCATTTAATTTTTCGCTGTTCATTTCACTTACGATTTCAAAAGTTTCTTCAAAAGAGCTGCGAGTATGAATAACAATTGGCAAATTGTATTTTATAGCCAGCTCTATTTGTTTTCTAAATGCATGTTTCTGCTGTACAAAAAAAGTTTTATCCCAATACAAGTCTATTCCAATTTCTCCTACTGCATAAAACTTTGGAGCATCAGCATTTTTTTTTCCGAGCCAGTATTCAACAACACTTAATTCTTCTCCATAACGTTCGTTTACAGAACAAGGATGGAGCCCCATCATAGGAAAACAATTCAAGGGAAATAATTTTGTCAACTGCAGCATTCCGGGAATAGAATTGCTATCGATATTCGGTAGAAAAAATTTTTCAACTCCTTTAGAAATAGCATCCTTTACCACATCTTCCCTATCCGCATCAAACTCTTCCGCATAAAGATGTGTATGGGTATCGGTAAAATTCATTTTGCTAAACTGATTTTCTCAGCTCGAAATTTTTACCAAGGTACACTTTTCTCACTTGTTCGTCGGCCGCTAATTCCTCGGCAGTTCCCGCTTTAAGAATACTTCCTTCGAAAAGTAAATAAGCTCGCTCCGTAATGGAAAGTGTTTCGTGTACATTATGATCTGTAATAAGAATACCAATATTTTTATCCTTTAATTTAGCCACTATGGCCTGAATATCTTCCACCGCAATTGGATCAACTCCTGCAAAAGGTTCATCGAGTAAAATAAATTTCGGACTAACAGCCAGGCACCTTGCAATTTCTGTTCTTCTTCTTTCTCCACCCGATAAAAGATCTCCCCTGCTTGTTCTGATGTGCTGCAAACCAAACTCATCTAATAATGATTCCAATTTATGCCTTTGCTCTTCCTTACTTAAGGAAGTCATTTCCAATACCGCAGAAATATTATCCTCAACACTTAGCTTACGAAACACCGATGCCTCCTGCGCTAAATAACCTATACCCAATTGCGCCCTTTTATACATTGGCTCGTTTGTTATTTCTACATCATCTAAAAATATTTTTCCTGAATTGGGTTTTATCATTCCAACGATCATATAAAATGATGTTGTTTTTCCCGCGCCATTCGGCCCTAGCAATCCAACGATCTCACCCTGCCCCACTTCAATGGAAACATTGTTAGCCACTGTGCGGCTCTTATATTTTTTAACTAAATTTTCTGCTCTTAATTTCATGTGTATTTGCTTTTGTATTTAATGTCACATGCCCGCCTGCCATCGGGCAGGGAATACGCCATCCCTTTTGAGGTTTGTCCGCATAAGGCGGATGGCTATTTCATTTGATCTGGTTTAGAATGTCACCTGCATACACGCTCTTATACCGTATTTTGAAATATCCGGATTATCGCGATACGACAAACGCCATAACATATCTACCCTGAATATTTTAAATATATTTTCAATACCTGCACTTACTTCATAATAAGGCCCGCGGCTCAATGCATGCAGTGTTTCGGGGAAACTAAGCAATACACGGTTCTTCTGGAACACACTTCCAATTAGGTATTTTGCTGTAACCACTTCTCTCCATTTTAACTTACGCAACAGCGGAATTTTATTCAGAAAAAAACCTTCAAAGTGATGGAACGCAGAAATAGTAAAATATCTGTCGCTCGCAAACTCATAATAATTCATCATGTTGTAAGCGTATGGATCGTACACATATGTTTCGTTACCACCGTGCAATACCATCAATGGATACGGGACCTGCCCGAATATTTTTCCACCCTCAAAAATATAATCAGTATATCCAAGAAGATTTATCCTGATGCGGTCTTCCACTTTAACGCTGAGGCGGCCATAATTATAATTACTAAAAAAAAGATCCTTTATACCTTTTGTATAATCAACACTCAATATAGGATATTTTGTTCCCATGCTCGCTCTTGAGAAGGCGCTTTCAATATATTTTTCATCATAAGCCATTCTTGCCAAAACTTTTACTTCAGAGGTAATTATATTTTTTTGAAATTTTATTGTCCCGTCTTCTGCTTTATAATCATATGTATATCCTCCAAGAGGTGTCATTGTACGATAGATGAAAAACATTTTTGTATTAAAACCCGTGAACCATTCTCTTTCATAATAAGGCCTGATCTGCTGAACGCTTGTCAGGTTATCAAGAGGCGTACGCCTGAAGAGCGACGCGATAATATTATCCTGTGTAAAACCATTTTGACTCTGACCCAATATTTCAAGGTCGTTCTTATAACTGATACCCACTAACTGCCGCGGTTTTTTTGTAACGTATGATTTGAAAGCGATGTTATATTTAAATTTCTCATCCTTGAAACCATGTGCTGCGTAACCACTGAGCTCATACCAGGTGCTGAAAGCATTACTTGTCCTACCCCCTAACCTAACGCGCGCTCCTTCTATCCGATTAAAGCTAAGTGCATTGTAATACGGCCCATACTCGAAATCACCATGTACCTTATAACCAGTCGCAAAAATCGTAATCACATCTAACCAACTTTTATAAATGGGTAAGGACTGAATTGTATCCACCATTTTATAAATCTTCTTTTCATTGACAGATAACGTATCATGCCGCACTGTTTTCCAATATTCTTCGGTTTGTTTATAGGCCTCTTTCTCTACTGAAATATTTTCTGTACGTGAATAAAACTCGTCCTCCTTAGCGTGGTTAATTACAAAGTCTTTATATGATGTTGTTTTTCTCCCGTAAAATCCCGTCTTCTTATCCAATAAAGTAAAATCAACTACCAGCCTGTCTTTCGAAAGCATCCAGGTACTGTCCACGTATGTGTACGTTTGTATAACGTTAAGTGTACTTACATAGTTAATATTTGCATCTTCTGCTATGCTCATCTCTAGGCGCTTCACAGCAAACAACGTATCTGCTATCCACATATTGCCTTTGAAAGTCAGTTCCTGTTTACGTTTAGGCTTAAACTGAACCTGGTAACATTTGTGTCCATCAATATTCATGCTATCGATTATATAATACCGGTAATAAAACAAACCGTTATCTGAAATTGGACTCACAAATGTTTTACCAAACACCAAAATATTATTGTCATAAATATTTACCTTCTGATACATCTCTCCCATGAATTGCGAGACGCTTGCATCCTGTAAACCCGCAACTTTACTCCCTTTAATGACCTCTTTCTTAAATTGCGGTTTGCTCTTGTAATAATATTCTGATAATGATTCGGTCATAAACAAAGGAAGGAATGGCTTTTGTTCAATATCAGAGCTATCGATATTATTAAAAATGAATTTCACCGGTTTAAGTGCACGGCTCTTCGTCATTTTATCAGAAATGTTATTGAGATCGAATTCAATTTTATTATACACCTGGTATTGGTATGAGTTTAGGTTTTCCCTATCGGTTAAGGGCTTATTGGCTATCACCTTGCGCAAAAGCCTGTGCGCCGGATTCTCGCCTGGGTTAATTACAACTTCTTCCAGGTTGACCGAATTTTTTTTGAGCGCGACATTGATCACCTGTTCCTGCCCTCTGTTGATGCGCCTTGTAACTGGAATATAACCTACAAACGAAATCTGCAATGAATCTGCGGCAGAATTGGAAGATATAGAATAATAACCATCGAAATCGGTTGCAATACCATCCTTTGTTCCCTTCAGCAAAAGGTTAACAAACGGAAGAGGTTCTTTTGTTTCATCATCAACTACTTTCCCCTTTACCACAGTTGTTTGCGCAAAAACAAAACTGCTTTGCACAGTTATAAAAACAAAGAATAAAAACAGCCCAGTTTTTTTCATTTATTTATGTGAACTATTTTCTAATTCATCCCAAAACTCTACAGCTCTTCTTGTATGTGGTATAACAATTGTTCCACCAACAATATTTGCAACCGCAAAAATTTCAAATACCTCTGCACGACTTACTTCCTGTTCTTTACATTTTATCAAATGATATTTTACACAATCATCACATCTTAATACCATTGAAGCAACAAGGCCAAGCATTTCTTTTGTTTTAACATTCAATGCACCATCAGCATAAGTGTTTGTATCTAAGTTAAAGAGTCGTTTGAGAACAATGTTATCCTCAGCCAGAATTTTATCATTCATACGCTGACGATACTCATTAAATTCATTTACACTACTACTCATCCCTAATACATTAAGTTGACAATTTCTTTTGCTGAGACCTGACTACGGAGCGTGATACAAATATGCTGATCTCGTATAACATGTAAAGTGGAAATGCTACCAGCAATTGTGAAGACATATCGGGTGAAGGAGTAATAAGAGCCGCTACAATAAGTATTACCACCACAGCATGTCTTCTGTATTTGCGCATAAATTCCGGGGTCATAAATCCAAATTTTGTTAAAAAGAAAACAATAATAGGCAGCTCAAAAACTATGCCTGTTGCAAGCGTAAGCGTAGTTACCGTTGAAATATAGGAATCCATGGATACCATATTTGCCACATCTTTACTTACCTGGTAGCTGCCTAAAAAATTAACGGTTAACGGAACAATTATAAAATAACTAAACGAAACTCCTGTCAAAAAGAGAAGAGAAGCAAAAAAAACAAAACCCGATGTATTTTTTCTTTCCTTTTCATGCAAGGCCGGTTTAATAAACCGCCATAACTCCCAAAGCACATAAGGAAACCCAAGGATTAATCCGGCCACAAAAGATATCCACATATGCATGGTAAACTGTCCCGACAACTCTGTATTGATAAGTGAAAATGGAATTTCGCCAATGCACATGCTATCACCAGCGCCAATAAAATGGGATACTTTACACATCACCCGGTAGGTGATAAAATCGACATGCTTAGGTCCGAAAATTATGGTACCAAAAACAAAATCATTATAACAAAAAAGGACAATCGCTAATGTGATAACCACTATTACCGACCTTACCAAGTGCCATCTCAGGTCTTCCAGGTGATCAAGGAAAGACATCTCACCCTTATTGCCTGATCTATCAAATAATTCTTTGATCATAATTCAAATCGCCTCAACGCTGTTTATTTCTTATTCAGATACAAATATCTAATTTTACCCATATTAAGGTAGAATAAAAATGACATTAAACAATAAAAATATTGTTTTGTATGCGCTGGTAATAGTTATGGCTATTATCATGACTTATTCCAACCATTTTCGTAATTCTTTTCATTTTGACGATTCCCATACTATCGAGAACAACATTTACATCAAAGACGTAAAAAATATTCCTTTATTTTTTAAGGACGCGGCTACTTTCAGCTCTTTGCCGCCTAACCAAACTTATAGGCCGATTGTTTCGGCGTCACTTGCGATTGACCATAAACTGGCAGGAGGCTTAACGGACACCTTTTATTTTCATCTTTCCGAATTCATCATCTTTTTATTTCAGGGCATATTGATGTATTTTCTTTTTAAAGCAATATTCAAGAATGAGAATTCAGCTGCCCTATTGTCATTATTTTCTGTTACATGGTATATGCTTCACCCGGCATGTGCGGAAACAATTAATTACATAATAGCCCGGTCCGACCTTATCTCCACATTTTTTGTGGTAATGGCATTTGTAATGTATATCTACTCTCCGTTTTCACGCAAATGGTATTTGTATTTGCTACCCATTTTAATTGGCAGCCTCGCTAAAATTTCGGCAATTGTTTTTGCGCCTTTATTATTTTTTTTCATTCTATTATTGGAACGGGACTCTGCTATCGAATTTCCTTCAAAGAAAAATATCAACACTTTTTTAGAAACACTGAAGTCTTCGTTGCCATCATTTATCCTTTGCATTGTTCTCTATTTTTTTATTCGCGGTATGGATGAAGACACCTGGGTTCCCGGCGGAACATCACCATTAAACTATCTTATTACACAGCCATACGTGATCATGCAATATTTTTTTACTTTTTTCCTGCCCATACATTTAAGTGCCGATACCGACCTAACAGCATTTTCCAGCATCTGGAACATTAAATTTTTTATCGGGTTATTTTTTATTTCTCTATTCATAGTGTTACTAATTCTCACATCCAGGAAAAAAGAATTTCGCATAATTAGTTTTGGTCTTTGCTGGTTCCTTATTGCGCTTTTGCCTACCTCGAGCATTATACCCTTTTCTGAAGTAATGAATGATCATCGTGTCTTTTTTCCTTATATAGGATTAGTGATTGCAACTGTAAAAGCGCTGCAGGTACTATTCACTTCTATGCGTCAGCTAAATTCTATCAATAAAAATATACTCTTTACTTTATCAGTCTTTTTTCTTATACCATATTCATATGGAACCTACCAACGTAACATTGTATGGAAAACCGAAGAATCATTATGGAAAGATGTCACCATTAAAAGTCCGAAAAATGGCAGGGGACATATGAATTATGGTTTAACACAAATGGGAAAGAGAAATTATGAAGAAGCACTAAAGGAATTTACAACCACTCTTGAGCTGTGGCCATATTACTCCTATGCACATATAAATATGGGGATATTAAAAGATGCAATGGGAAAAAGAAATGAGGCCGAACCTTATTTCCAAAATGCAATTAAACTAGGTCCGAATTTACCTGAATGTTATTTTTATTATGCAAAATTTTTAGCCAAAACCGGCAGATCAAATTTGGCAATTGACAATCTTAACAAAGCCTTAGAACTAGCGCCCGCACACATTAACAGCAGGTATTTGTTAATGGAAATATTATTAAAAGATTCCAGATTCGATGAACTCAAAAATATTTCACAAAAAACACTTGTAATTTTACCTGGCGATAAGATTACACTCGGTTATCTTGAAGCATCTGAAACAAAAGGAACAGAGCTTGAACATCTTCTAAAAAAAGTAAATACCTACCCCACAGCTGAAGCGTATATTGAACTCAGTTTAATTTATTATAACAAAGAAGATTATATTAATTGTATAAGTGCATGCAACCAGGCACTAGCACTCAAACCCAACTACGCAGCGGCATATAATAATATTTGTTCAGCATTTAATCAGCTAAAGGAATGGGACAAGGCTATTGACGCATGCAATATGGCAATGAAAATCGATCCCAATGATCCATTGGCCAAAAATAACCTTGCCTGGGCGCAGGTGAATAAACAAATGCTAGTCAAATAGCTAGTTCATACTCGAGTATTTTTCTGTTTTCAAGCGAAATTGCATAATATTTTTATTGTTATTAAGCGGATTTTTTTTATTATATTTATATAGACCAGGATATCGACGTTTGAAGAGACATCTACGAGACGAGATTTAAACTTTAACATGATTACAACAGAAACTACTCTACACGAGTATTTGCAGAAATTTTTTGGGTTCGAAGGTTTCAAAGGACAACAGGAACAAATTATTAATAATGTTCTTGAAGGTCGCGATACTTTTGTTATTATGCCTACAGGCGGAGGCAAATCACTTTGCTACCAGCTTCCTGCTTTAATGAGTAAGGGAACTGCTATTATTATTTCTCCTCTTATTGCTTTGATGAAAAACCAAGTTGATGCAATAAGGAATTTTGGCACTGACGACAGCGTTGCCCATTTCATGAATTCATCGCTTACAAAGACAGAGATTGCACTGGTAAAACAAGATATACTCGCAGGAAAAACAAAATTACTTTATGTTGCTCCAGAGTCACTTACTAAGGAAGAGAATATAAAATTTTTATCAGAAATAAGTATTTCATTTTTCGCTATCGACGAAGCACATTGCATATCAGAATGGGGGCATGATTTCAGGCCCGAATACAGAAGATTGCGTCCTATTATAGAACGCATTGGCCAGGTTCCAATTATTGCATTAACTGCAACCGCTACTCCAAAAGTTCAACAGGATATTCAGAAAAACCTGGGCATGCTCAATGCTAATCTTTTCAAATCATCTTTTAACAGGGGAAATTTATTTTATGATATCCGTCCAAAACAGAATGTAATAAAGGAGATCATTAAGTATATTAAATCTAACAACGGCAAATCAGGAATTATTTATTGCCTTAGCCGTAAAAAAGTAGAAGAGCTTGCGGAAAATTTAAAAGTGAACGGAATAAAAGCGCTTCCTTATCACGCGGGGCTTGATACATCGACAAGAGCGAAAACACAGGACCAGTTCCTGATGGAAGAAATTGATGTAATAGTTGCCACCATTGCTTTTGGAATGGGAATAGATAAACCGGATGTACGTTTTGTAATACATCATGACATGCCGAAGAGCCTTGAAGGTTATTACCAGGAGACAGGACGCGGCGGACGCGATGGCGGCGAAGGAAATTGTGTTGCCTTTTATAGTTACGATGATATAGCGAAGCTGGAGAAATTTATGAAAGGCAAACCTGTTGCCGAACAGGAAATTGGCAAACAGCTTTTACTGGAAACAGTTTCATTTGCAGAAACATCGGCCTGCAGAAGAAGATTTTTGCTGCATTATTTTGGTGAAGATTTTGATGACACCAATTGCAACAGCATGTGTGACAATTGCCGTAATCCAAAACAAAAAACGGAAGGCATGGAAGATGCGCAGCTTGCCATTGAGGCAGTGCAGGAAATCCATGAAAAATTCAAAGCAAAGGATGTTATCAATGTTATCATGGGTAACACTACATCTATTGCTAAATCATACAAGCACGATACGCTGGAAATATTTGGCAAAGGAAATGAAGAAGGTAAGAATGATCAATACTGGAATGCAGTTGTACGCCAATGTCTCATCGAAGGATTATTCAGTAAGGACATTGACAATTACGGATTATTAAAAGTAACCGAGAAAGGAAAAAAATTTCTTGATGAGCCGTACTCCATTATGATCGCGAGAGATCATGAATATGGTAATAATGACGATGATGAAGAAATAGAAGGAAGTAACGGGCCCGGCAAAGGAAGTGCAGCTGCGGATGAAGCTTTATATGCGATACTAAAAGATCTTTGTAAAAAAACAGCGCAGCTAAAAAATCTGCCGCCTTATGTTATTTTCCAGGAATTGTCACTGGAAGAAATGGCTATACAATACCCTGTAACACTCGAAGAACTAACACACATCACCGGTGTTGGACAAGGCAAGGCACAGAAATACGGAAAACCATTTATTGAAGTAATTGCAAAATATGTTGAAGAGAATGAGATCATTCGTGCGCAGGATATGGTGGTAAAATCCGTAGTGAACAAATCAGGATTAAAAGTTTACATTATTCAAAATATTGACAGAAAATTAAACCTCGAGGATATTGCGAAAGGCAAAGGATTAAAAATGAACCAGCTGCTTGAAGAAATGGAAACCATTGTATCGTCCGGCACAAAATTAAATATCGCTTATTATATCAACGACAACATCGATCAGGATAAACAGGAAGAAGTATTTGATTATTTCCGAGGCTCACAAAGCGACTCTGTACAGGAAGCCCTTACCGAATTAGGCAGCGATGATTATTCCGAAGAAGAAGTGCGCCTGATGCGAATTAAATTTATTTCTGAGTTTGCGAATTAAATCATCTCACTAGACTTATATTTCTCGTCAGATTTATTTGCTGTTTATAACATCAAATTTTACTGCGTAGCCAAAAGAAATATTTCCTACATTGCAAATTGCAAACAACTAAAAAACATCGTATGAAATTAAAATTACTCGCAGGCATTCTAATTGTTTCCAGCATTGGTTACGGACAAGGCAAATTACTGAACAAGGCACTTTCAAAAGTTACTAAACTGGTAGGTACAGCAAGTGACCAAACCACAACCACGCTAAACGATATTACACCAATCGGCGGAATTGGTAGTAACCTAAATCCCCCAGAGGTAGCAACATTTGAACAATCATTTTTTAAAGGTTGGAAAGCCGGTGGTGATCTCGTGGCTTTTACATTTTCAAAAAAAGGATCAGCTGGTTATTATAAAATTGACGGGACAGTAACTTCAAACGGAGTTCCACTAGATTATTTAACTTCTGGCACTTATTCACTTATTACGGAAGCAAGTTCTGCTCCACGCAAAATAGAACTGAGCGCTTCATCAGGACAAAAAGCAAGCTTCACCATTGCCCCTTCAACAAAAAAGGTTAAACTGGTTTCTGTAAATGGTCAAACAGATAAGATCTCTATTGACCCTACAAAAGATGTGGTTCTTGAATTAGCGACTGACGTACCTGCAAATACTTTATTAAAAATAAGTATCGCTATTACTCAGGTTGGCATTAAAAGTTTTGTGGATGTATGTTTTGTAAAATCGGGACCAAAAATAACCATACCTGCTGCAGCATTTCGTAACATCAATTTAACACCAGGCGGAAAAGCCTTATACAATTATAAAAATTGTTTTTTACAGATCGGTTTTGAATCTGTTGAAAATGCAACGGATGTAAGTGGCAGCTTCCAGAAGGTAGAATACCGAAATGTATACTATGATGGAAAGTTTGTTGATATTACTACTGAACCTGTTTTGAATCCGGGTCTAACAATGACCGGTACAGCAGCACAAATGGATTATACATCTTTTAAACCGAATGCATTTTTAAGCCGTCCGATTGGTCAGGTTAAAAAAATTGGCGTTAAATCTTTTGCAATACGCGGCACCACCTATAAACAAACAGTAGAAGTTACTAATGGTTATAATACACAAACCACCACAACAACAACACTTCAATTCCCGAAACAGCCAAATGAAGTGTGGGATGCATTAATGGAAAAGCTGTATCCTGAGTTAGCAGCAATTATACAAGAAGAAATTGCCCCTGTACTGCCACTTGAAACTGTTACCAATGCTCCTTCATACAGCACAATAGAGTCATTCTCTAAAGACGATGTCAATACGAAAGTTGAATTTGAAAGAGCCTATAAAAACACAAAAGTAGTTTCTGCATTTTTACCTATTAGCGAAGGATTTGGCAATAGTGGTGTAAATGAAAGGCTGATGAATGAAACCGGAGCCGATGCTCTCGCGACAATTACATTAGACCTTGAAATATCAGAAGGAGGAGGATTAGTATTGATGTCTCCAAAACTGGCACTTGAAATTTCAGGAAAATCCAACGGTTATGTATATAATACTAAATATTGCACCGTCAACATCAAAAGTTCGAAAGGGACCGGCTTTACTAACAACATTACACCTGCACAGCTGGAAGCGATCGTTCGTAAATCAGATTTAATGATTGTATTCCGTAAGGCATTAAAAGAGATGAAGGAAAAGGAAAAAACAAACCAGGATTATGAAATAGTGTGGAACATGCAATAATAGCTTAAGCCATACTTATTAAAAAAATCCCCGAAGGCAAAACTTCGGGGATTTTTTTTGACCTCTAAATTTTATAAAAAATAATTGTCGATCAATTCCCTAATACAACCATCACCGCCTTTTGCATTCAGAATTATATTTACACTTTTTTTGATCTGAGGTAATGCGT
The DNA here is from genome assembly GCA_964593555.1 of uncultured Bacteroidia bacterium. Taxonomy (GTDB): domain Bacteria; phylum Bacteroidota; class Bacteroidia; order JAFLBG01; family JAFLBG01; genus CAZQIC01. The sequence continues at coordinate 11,754 of CAZQIC010000118.1, forward strand.
CCGCTGGACAAGCAGAAAATCCCACTCTTTTAATGACTTCGGTGTCATTAAGATCATCACCAACATAAGCTACTTGTTTCACCGATAACTTGAGTTCTTTCAACCATTTTGAAAGAATGATCATCTTATTCTCATTACCTACATATACTTTTTGTACGCCCAATAGTTCCGCCCGGCGGGCAACAAGCTTGTCATTTTTACCGTTGCTTAAAAAAGCGACGAGCATTCCTTTCTTCACCAGATTTCTTATTCCAAATCCATCGCGAGCATTAAATTTTTTAAACTCATCCCCGTCCTCCGTATAATACATTCCCGCATTGGTAAGAACCCCGTCAATATCTAAACAAAGTAATTTTATTTTTTGTTTTTGGATAACCGTCTTCTTTTTCAGGTCAACATTTACCAAAATATCCAGTGGAATATCTGTAATCTCTGAGATTTTGATCCAGGTCGAAATATCCTCGATGTTCCCTTTATTTATTTTCTTTTCAAGAAGTCCTGCAATGCCAAGAAGTGATTTCTGTGAAATCTTTCCCGATACAATTAAGTAAGCTAGATTTTTGTGGAGGAAATTCATGTTTTTTTACGTATAAAAAATCTGTGTTTATTTGTGAACGTCTGTGATAAAATATTTTACAACAGATGAGCGCACGGACCGCCTGCGGGCAAGGCAGGGATTTTTACAGTATTTATATGATATTTTTCCCTACCGCTTTAGCAATTGGCTTTAGTGATTCATACAAATTTGTGAACTGTTCGAAATTTAATTGCTGCGAAGCATCTGATTTTGCAACAGCAGGATTAGGGTGTGTTTCCACCAATAATCCATCCACACCCATCGCCATGCAGGCCCTTGTTAAATCAGCTACACCGTAAGCATAACCAATAGCATGACTCGGATCAAGAATAACCGGAAGGTTGGTATACTCCTTTAAATACGCAACACCGCAAAGATCCAATGTAAAACGTGTTTTTGTTTCGAATGTACGTATACCTCTTTCGCAAAGCATTACGTTTTCATTTCCGCCTGATAAAATAAATTCTGCTGCCTGAACAAACTCCTGTACCGTGCTTCCAAAACCTCTTTTCAAAAGAACAGGCTTATTCGATTTTGCGCAGCCCTTTAAAATCCCATGATCGTACATTGCTTTTGCACCCACTTGTATAATGTCTGCGTATTCAATAATCTCAGTTAAATGTGTTGAGTCACGTATCTCAGTAATAATTTTCAAGCCATATTTATCTCTCATTTCAGCCATTAACTTCAAACCCTCCACACCCATTCCCTGGAATGTATATGGAGACGTACGTGGTTTAAATGCTCCAGCTCTTAATATTTTCACTCCCAGCTTAACACACAATTGCGCTGCCTGTTCAATTTGTTCTCGCGATTCTACAGAACAAGGACCTGTGATCACTACTGTATTATTCGTAGTTCCACCGACCTTAATATTGTTTCCCAAATTAACTTCACGAACACCATTTATAAATTTTTTACTTGCCAGCTGTATATCATCTGCAAAAGGAATACTGCTATCTACCAAGGCAGCATACTTCGAATCAACTTCTTTCAACGCATTTGGAGTTACCAAAATGTGCGAACCGTTTTGCTTCAGCACAAAAGCTTTTAGCTCAACTCCTAATTTGTCCGCCTCATCCTTTCCAACAGAATTTTTAAGTCTAATTATCATAATTTCTATTATTTATCTTTTCTATTATTATGCTCAGTTTCCCCCTCCCTTCGGAGAGGGATGGGGAGGGGCTTTTATTCTCCTTTAATTAATCCTGTGAATGAAACCGCACCTGTCAGATTATTTTCCCTATCGAGGACCGGTAAATACAAAATACTAAACCTGCTGCTCTTTATAAACTCTATCATTTCAGCGATACTAAAATCATCGTATATGATCAATGGCGTTCTGTTTATGATGTCGCTAATTTGTATTGTATTCAATGCATCTATTTTTTTGATCAACCCTTTACGAATATCCGCATTGCTGATCAATCCCACGAATTTATTATTATCATCTGTAAGCAATGTAAATCCAAGGTTATACTTGTCTATACTTTTTAACACATCAATAAAAGTCGATTTTTTTTCCTGCAAAAAAGGAATCTCATCAATGCCCAGCATAAAATCTTTTACATGCAAACCGCTGGGTGAATAATGAGGATTGCGTAAATTATATAACGCGCTGCCAGTACCTTCATCGGTAAATAAATAAGAACCGGAAACCACAGAGTAAACGCCCATGTTACGCAACACAAAAGAAATATCTGCATTTACACCACCATCAACATGAATTCTTTTTTCGGGAAATTGCTGGCGAAATTTTCTTATTTTTTTAAATGTGTATTTATCAAATGCACCGCCACTTTTGCCTGGTGTGGTGGTCATGAATAAAATAAAATCAATACCGGCATATTTTTCAAAAACATTTATATCGGTTTCCGAAACAACAGCAATGCCTATTGAAGATTTAATATCCGATGGAATATTGAGACCATCCTTTAAATTCTCATGCTGAAAAGTAACCAATTCAACATTGGTTTCTTTTATAAGATCATAGTACTTTTCGGGTTGACTGCTAATGATGTGTAGATCAATTGGTGTTTTGCTAAGCTTACGAATAGCCTTAATATCATCGAATACTTTCAGGTCGTCGTTGCAATCGATATGAAAATAATCGACCATGTGGGCGTCCAGCTCTTTAACAATTGTTTCAAGAGTTTTGTTCTTACCGGAATATACTGAGGCAGATATTTTCACAAGGCTTATGTAAGCGTTGTAAAGTTATGATTTTTTAGGGTTTATTCGTCCGCTTTAGAACACGAATTCCAAAAACCCGGGTGCTTTTTCGCTCTTGCAGGTTATTCGACCCCAGCTGGGTCGTATGCCTATAAAAATGCTACAAATATGCGATCCTAGCCGGGGTCGAACATTATTCTATAATGATAGGTTTAGAAAAAAAATTGCCATCAATAGTTACGATCACATTAGATATTGCAATCTTCCAGATGAATTGGTACTACTTTTGACAACGTAGATTAATAAACAAAGGAGTATATCAATTTATAAGAAGTTGTATAGTTAACCTGTTTTTCCAAAATATTCTTTTCAGTACTAATCCGGGTTTCAGAAACAATGCGGTTTTGTCCATCAAACTTCCGGGATACTTTTTCAGATACCTCTAGTGAGTATGGCTTTTTACCAAATACCTTTTTTACAATATGAATTTCATTATCATTCTTATATTCATATGTAGTTATATCTGATCGAACTGAAGCATAACCTCCCCCCTGGTAACTAGATTTATCAACATTCCTATCAACATGCCATTCTTTCAAAATCCTATTTAATAGAGTTTATACCGAATAAGATATTAAGAACATAAAGTTAGAAAAAAGTTT